>UQMA01000005.1 GCA_900542055.1 uncultured Azospirillum sp.
TTTTTTTAGCCATAATTTTATCCTCAATATATTAAATATTGCCCATCTTTTAGCATACTAAAAAAATATTTTCCAGTTAAAAAAACTTTTCAACACTAATATTTTGTATTTGCATAAAATGACAAATCTATTATATTGTCGCATAGTTATAATTTAAAGGACAGAAAAGAAATGATAACCCAATTACGAAAAGCTCAGGAATCTTGGCTGGCAAAAGCCATTTTAGCCTTGACTGCGCTGAGTTTTATGTCTTTATTCGGCGTTTCGGGCTATTTGAACCGCGCCGCCGAAAATCCGGCTGTTATAAAAGTAAACAACCGTAAACTCAGTTTGGCTGATTTTAATGCGCAGCTTGACGAACAAATCAAAATGGCACACCGCCTTTTTGGTGAAAATATTGAAATAACCGATGAAATGCGCAATGCTATGTCTGCTGAATTGGTGCAAAAAAATTTAGCTGAAATGGTTATTAAAGAAGTTGCAGATGACCAAAATATTGTCGTGGGTGACAACCTTATTCGCAGCCTTATTCTCAGCCAGCCGCAGTTTCGCGATGATAAAGGACGTTTCAACCCTGCCCTTTTCAATAATTTTTTATCTTCTACCGGTTGGAGCGAACAAAAATATATTGAAACTTTACGTGCCGATATGATTAGAAGTTTTCTTATCAGTAATCCGGCGGGAAGCATGAAAGTTTCGAAAACTTTGGCCGATTTGACTGCCAAGGTCGAAGGTCAGCGCAAAATTTTCAAATATATCGAAATCAATCCAGATGAAATAAAAATCAGCCGTCCGATAACGGAAGAAGAAATCAACCAATATTACAGCGATTTCAGCGGTGAATTTATTGAACCTGAAACCCGCGATATTACGGTTTTGGAACTCACTTTCGAAGACATAGCCGGCAAAACTCCGGTTACAGATGAGGAAATCAAAGAGTTTTACAATAATAATATTGAACGCTTTGTTGTTCCTGAAAAACGCGACATTTTGCAAATGTTGTTCGCTGATGAAGAAAGCGCTAAAAAAGCAGCTGAAGAATTGAAAAACGGCGCCGATTTTTATAAAACAGCCGAAAAAGCAGCTGAACAAAGCAAAGAAGATACAAATCTTGGTTATGTTTCAAAAGATATGCTCATTGCTGAAATGGCCGATGATGTATTTGCTGCAGCCAAAGGCGGCATAGTCGGACCGACACAATCAGAACTTGGCTGGCATATTATGAAAGTTGCCGATATAAAAGCCGGTTCAAAAGTTGACGATGCAGTTGCTAAAAAGCAAATTACCGAAGCTTTGCAAGTTGAAAAAGCTTACGAAAATGCTTCCGATGTTATTAAGGAAATCGAAGACAAAATCGGCGCGGGTTCTTCTTTGGAAGAAATTGCAAAGGACTTGGGGATTCAGACAAAAAAAATTAAAGGATTGTCTGATACTGTTGTTACGCCTTATATGGAAACCGCTTTTTCTTATAACAAAGATGAAGTCAGTCAGGCTGTGGAAACAGATAACGGTTTTGCTTTTGTACGAATTGACGGTATAACAGATTCACATCCGCAGGACATAAAAACCGCCACGCCGCATATTAAAAAATTATGGGCGGAAGGCGAACGTGCGGCAATAGCGCAGGAAATTATCAACGATGTTACAACCGACATTGAAAATGGGGATAAAATCGATGAAGTTGCAGATCGTTACAAACTAAAATTGCAAACAACCGGCGCTTTAACGCGCAGCCAGAGTTTTGCCGGACTGAACCAATCTCAAATCATTGATCTTTTTAATGACGCATTGGGAACAGCTAAACAATTTACTTTGGGCAACAAAACAATTATCGCCGTTGCCGCCCAAAATGCGCCGGCAAAAGAAATGTCTGATGAAGACATGGATATAATAAACCGCCGTTTAGGCTTGGACATTAACCAACAAGCCACGGCAAGATTAATCGACAGCTATGCTAAAAAATATGATATAAGAGTAAAATATCGCTTGCTTGGTTTGGCCGATTAAAAAAAGCTGAATATGGTAATAACCCTCCGCGCAAAACGGAGGGTTTTATTTTATCAATTCAGCTTGCTTTTTGTCAACTTTCGTCATATTATATATATACTATCAAAAATTATTCAGACTTATTTTATTCAATTATATCTATCCGGTTATATCTCGAGCAAGTATAACCAAAAAAGGATTAACGCTCAAAATATATAGTTATGAACACAAATGCATTTAACAGAGTTTTCAGAACAGTTGACGGCACAGTTTTCACAAAGATTAACGCTAGTGAGACTGAGACATTCAAGGGCAATTACATTACCGTAATCAATGGTAAGGCAGTTGCAGTTGTTGATGGTGAGGAAGTTGCAATGCCTTCTTCATTGTTCAATGAAATCGGCGTTGAGTACTTGTTTGTGGACTTTTACGCTCACGGCAAGAAGATGGCTAAGAAGCATGGCGTGTATAATGCTGTCAAGCAAGAAAACATTCGAGTTTGGCGCAACATCAAGCCTGGAGAGCCGATCAGAACCATCATCGACGGCTATCAGGAGCACGAAGTGATACTGGACGAAAACAGCGTTGCCGCGCAGAATATTGTGAAGAACGAGTATTATGCCATTCCGAAAGAGGTGCTCGCCAAGAAGTATCAATTTGATCACAGCGAGTTTGACTTTGATGTTTACGTTCCAAAGTCGGATGCTGTTTCAAGCTGGGTATATTCAGACGTGAACATCTTCGGTGTGTTGTGGGGAGGTCTTGAGTTCCTTACCACTCCTATGATTAACATCACCAATCCTGATGATTGCTATGCCTGCAATTACGTGGTTTGGTGGGGAAATGACGGTCGTTTGAGTTCTTATAAGGTTCTCGGCTATTTCCGCGCTTGTGGCACGCAATTCTTTGCGCAGCCGGTTGCTGCTCCCGTATCAATTGCAGAAGCAACATTCCAGCCGCCAAAAGAGTTGTTTGCATAACTCTTTAAAAAAATACTCCGACATTTTATATGTCGGAGTATTTTTTTACAAACAATTGCAGTTTTTTGTTATTTTATATATTATACAGATAAATTAATTTCATTTGGAAAGATTTTTTATGACCTATAATCAAAAAACCGTTATCAACGGACAAGACATAACTTTGTCGGACAATGAGCGGCAAAAAGTTGAAAATTTTCATAGAAGCCGTGTTGCTTTTGCTATTTTGGAAGACGGGAGCTGTGCCATAAATATAAAAGATAGCCGAGAACATAGAATTTATTTGCAGGAAGATTTCGGAATTTCAACCGATGATTTTGAAAAATTAACACGCGGATACATAAAATCAGGCCGCATTGTTTTTTATAAAACTTCAAAATTTCTTCCCGTTGAAAATATTTCGGAAAATGTTTTGAAAATTGTAAGCCGGCAGGCATTAAAATTTTTCGGCAGCGGAAAATATGAAATCTGGAACGGAGTTAAAATCGGAGCCATCGGAGAAGAATGGCTTCCGTTACAAAAAATGCCGGCTGTTTTCATCAGTTAAAGATACAAATTTTATCTCCCCTGATTGGCTTTTCTTGCCGCAAGCGACATTGAAAACCGTTGACCGTATTTTTTATTCATTTTTTCCATTTTTTGTGGATCTTTCAGCATATTGTTAATTGTTTTTTGATCTTTTTTCTGCGCCCCCGGCAAAACATCGCTCAAAACTTTTCCCTGCTCCGGAGATATTCCCGTTCTCTCAAATGTTATTTCTCTTGCATAATTTTTACAGCTTTGAGAAAGATGAAAATCAGCAATTTTTCCAGTTTCTTTTCCGTTTGCGGATTTTTCTTGAGGCAAATATTGTGATAAATCACCGACCTTTATACCACACTCTTTAAAATATGGATTTTGATCAAAAGAAGCAAACATCTTTTGAACTCGTTTTTGATAATCGGCATCATTTCCGACCATTGCAGCACCGATATTTGTACTATCTATATACTTCATATAATTTTGAATTTGATCTTCATATAGCGGCTGATATTTTTCTTTCCACATTTTGACAGTTCCCTGCACCATCAATTGCTTAGCTTCTTTGCTATCAGGATTTAGCCCTTTTTCCAAAGCCTCTTTATAAAAATCAAAGCCGTGCATTGCCATATCAAACGTTTTAAGAGCTTCTTCCCGAGAAACTCCATTTTTTATTTTTTCCTGATATTTATGATTGACCAAAATCAATTGTGATACATTTGCCGAAACTTCATCCCAGCAATTTAATTTTCCGTATTCTTCAGCATTCAGCCCCGGAGCATAAGCATTATTTCTATCATTTATAAAGTGTTCATATTCATGAACAATGGTACTTTTCCTAATATCTTCGGAAAGTAATTCTCCGCTTTTTTCCATAAATCTATTGATATTTTGCCCCTGATTAAAACGCGGATTTATTTTTTGTTTGCTTTTTTCCGCAACATTCCTCCGTTCTTCCTCTGAAGCATTCAGCACTTTCAATGTTATGTTTTTTTGTTCGTTATCATAATGTCCAATTTCAAATGCGCCGGTTTCAACCATTTCATCATAGAGCTGCTGGGCGGTTATGGTATCGTTCACACTGGTTTCAGCATTGGAAAAAGCTTTTTTCTGTTCTTTTTTATAAGAGCTTTTCTGTTTTTTGGTTGAGGATAAATCCATATCTGTATAAGTTTCATTATCATCTATTTTATCCACCGAACCATCACTGTAATAATTAACATCCCCCAAGCCGAAAAAAGACTTTGTCCGAACCGTTAATTTTTCTTGTTTGCTTTGGTTAACGCTAATTTCTTTTTTATCTTCAGTTTTATCCTTTATAGTCGGTTCTTGAGCTGCAGAAGATAAAGCACCGGAAGCTATAGCCGCTGTCAGCAAAACTTTTCTGACTTTTAATGCAGCTTTTTTAGTAAGTTTTGCACCGCCATTCATAAATTTTCTAAAAAACTCTTCCGACATTTCCTTCTCCTATTTATTTCAGCATATGACGGAATAAAGGTTTTGTCAATTTTTCTGATAAATTTCACATTTGCAATTTAAACAAAAAAACTGTTTTCTTTCAGAAAACAGTTTTTTTGTTTGAGTTGTGTTTTAGTTTTACACTGCCACCACACCTGAGGTATATATTGTATTCTCTCTGGTGAAACCGACAGTCAGACTTGCTCCGCTTCTACGCTGATACTCACTGACTAAACTATTTGCAGCATCAAGCAGAAGCTGTTCGGGAATTTTTACCCAAATCGGTTCTGAAATCTCTTCGAGCAACTTATCGATATAGTTCAACTGAGCCTTCACATTTGGAGTTTGCTCCATAGTTTGAAGAGATTCTGCATCTGCCTTCATCAACGACACAAAATCGTCTTTTTTAGCAGTTTTGAACGCAATAACATCGACATGGTTGTTTGAAGAATTCAAAGTACCAACCCACATAAAATTGCAATTGCTTTGCAAATTTTCAACCGGTACGAGCAATGTACCTTTTAACATTACACTCATATTTATATAATTTAATAATTTTGGCATTTGTCCGTCAAACTGCGCTTGCCAAAGGCACAACGGATAAAGTTAAATTGCATTCGCCATGTTATTTACGTAATATCATAAAAAACATAATGCAATCAACTTTTTAATAATAACTAAATAAGACTTATTGTTTTTATTATAACACAAATCTTATACTAAACAAGTGTATTTTATCCAATTATATTAATAAATTTTAGATTATTTTCAGTTTGATAATATCTAATCTTTTTGTTCTTTAGTTATTTATCATATCTATAAAAATCCGGTTTCTTTTTATATGCAAACCGGATTTTACGGGATTATAATATGAAAAATTGTTTTAATTTTATTCTATCATCAATTATCGTTTTATTTTTTTTAATGCTTCCTGAAATTATTTACGGTTTTGTAAATCCTCAATTTAAAATTTGTTTTATGGGGGAAAAGCTTGCCGTTATTTATATTTTGGCGATTATTTTAACAGCTATGCCTTTTTCAAAATTTAAAGCTGTTTTTCTTTTTTGCTTTTCAATATTCAGCATTATTCAATTTTGCTATATGCAATATTTTGGCAATTATCTGACCGCTTATGCAATTAATTTTATTTTTTTGGAAGCTCATGACATTTGGCTTGAATCCAAAAGCATTTGGTTAAATTATATTCCTTTGATTTTATTGGTAGCCGTACCGTATTTTATTTTATTTTTACTCTGGAAAAAGAATATATTACCTCAATTTGTTTTTCCATATTACCCAATTTGTTTCTTTTTATTTTTCGGCTATTTTATTTATCAGGCAACAACACCTAATGGTATTTTTCAAATGCTTTTTAAAAACACCTGTTATGCCTCATACAATACTATAAACAGTTTTTCAGCCTTTTTCGGAAATGTTTTACCGCAGCAATTTTTTAAAACAGAAAACAAAAAGAACTTTGATAAATATCAAATTACGCACATTGAAAAAGATTTAAAAACTCCGCGCAATATTATTTTTATCGTCGGAGAATCGACGAATGCCGACAATATGTCTTTATTCGGTTACAATATAAAAACCACCCCAAAACTTGAAGCATATGCAGCTGCTGATAAGAATTTCGTATCAACAAAAGTGTGGGCTGCTGCCGTTAACACTCTGATTTCGCTACCTATGCTTTACAATATTCAATACCACCCCGAAGATTATAAAAAATTAATCATAAAAGACACAAATTTATTGCGATTAGCTAAACTCGGCAATTATCATGTCAGCTATATAGAACTGCAAAATGCCGGTGTTTTCAGAAAAACGAATTTGGATAACTATGATCAACTGTTTATTTATGACAAAAATAAAGATAAAGAATTTTCGGGAGAAGACGCTTTTTTGGATTTTGTGTTACCGAAAATAAATCTGAAAGAGCGAAATTTTATTATTATTCATCAGCGAAACATACATTCGCCCTATACAGACAACTACCAAAATAACGCTGATATATCAACAACAGCATTAAAAACCACAAATTCCAAACGAATTGATGATTATAATAAAGCTATGTTTTACGAAGACATGATTCTAGATAAACTGTTAAAATACGCGTCTTCCCTGCCTAACGAAACTTATTTCTATTATGTTTCTGACCATGGAGAATCTTTGGGACAAAATGGATTATGGGGACACGGACACCTTGATACCTCTGATTTGAAAGTTCCGTTTTTGTTTTCAATGTTTAACAGCAATGATGCCGATTACCGCGCAAAAATATCTTCCGGTATTTCATGCGCATACGAAGTTTCAATTTTGATTGCCGAAAAATTAGGTTATAAAATAGAAATAACCGACAAAGAAGACGGAGTTTGTCTGGTGAACGGCAGAGACTCTATGGGAAGAGCCGGAATCTTAAAAATAAAAGGAAAACCTGACAGCGGAGAAAGCGTGCAAAAACTTCCCCCGCGTTAAACAATGAATATTTAAAATTTTATTTATAAAGCGGTCGTATTTTTTATAATCATTGATTGACAAAAACTTATGTTGCCGTTAAAATATAGCATTCTTAATAATTTGAGGTATGATTAAATATTATCTATGAGTCCTGTATATTTATATATTTTTAACCTAGTACTTGTTTTTGTTCTGGTTTTTGCTAACGCTTTCTTTGTTGTTTCTGAATTTTCAATTGTTAAAATACGCCGCACCAAGCTTGAAGAATTGGCTCATAACGGCAGTAAACGGGCTAAAATCGGACTAAAAATCAATGAACGGCTCAATACTTATCTTAGCGCTATTCAATTGGGCATTACTTTAGCTTCGCTTGGCCTAGGTTGGATTGGGGAACCGGCTGTTTCAAAATTGCTCGAAGCTCTTTTTGGCGCATGGTTTGCCGACAATCCGGTTTTGCTGCATTCTCTTAGTTTTGGTATTGCTTTTGGCTTTATTACTTTGTTGCACGTTGTTCTCGGTGAATTGGTGCCAAAATCATTGGCTATTCAGGATACTGAACGTTATGCCTTGATTATTGCTCCGGCTCTTTACACTTTTAACCGTATTTTTTCGCCGTTCATTTGGGTATTTGACCATGTAACTATCGGAATCCTGAAAATCATGGGTATCAAACCAAGTGATGAAAACGGAGACGCACATTCCGAAGAAGAAATAAAATTGATCATCGACGCTTCGCAAAAAGGCGGAATTATTGATGACACAGAAGGAGAAATCATCCAAAACGCAATCTGTTTTTCAGAAACCTGCGCGCACGAAATTATGATTCCGCGGCAAGATATCAAATGCGTTGATAAAAATTCAAGCTATAATGAGGCTATGGATTTTATACGCAAGCATAATCATACCCGCTTTCCGCTCTGCGACAAGGACAAAGATCATATTGTCGGTATGGTTCATATCCGTGATATTTTGGAACATCCTGAAGATAAAGACGCCAAAGACTTTTTGAACCGTATTTCACGCCAGATTTTATTTGTTCCAGAAAACAAATCGATTTCGGACATTCTCCACCAGATGATGCTAAAACATATTCATTTGGCTATCGTGGTTGATGAATACGGCGGAACAGCCGGAATGCTTTCAATGGAAGATATTCTTGAAGAACTGGTCGGCGATATCAGAGATGAACACGATGAGCCCTCTGAGCCAATAAAGAAAATAGATGAAAGCAGCTGCGAATTTGACGGACTTTATTTAATTGAAGACGCTTTTGACTGCATGAACCTCCCGCATTTTGAACCGGAAGAAAGCACCATTGGCGGTTATGTTTTCGGATTAATCGGCAGAGAACCAAAAGTCGGAGATACGGCTGAAGACGAGTTTTGCCGTTATGAAGTTATGGCTGTAGATAATATGCGGATAACAAGGGTAAAAATTCATATAAAACCGCAAGAAATATCAGCTGAATAAAAATGTAAAAAAGCAGATTTCAAAAAGAAATCTGCTTTTTTTACATTTTTAACTTGCGTATGCAAATTAACAAAGTTTCTTCTCTGCCGGAACACAATATTGCGTTTCATAAGCCTTATCCACACTGCATCTGTGACGACGTGACGGAGGAGGAGGCGCAGGACGATGACGAGGCGGCGGAACCGGATGATAGTGCCGATGAGGTGGAGGTGGCGGAGCCGGAACCACATATATCGGCGGTCCATAAGGATCAAGCAATCTATCAACAGTTGCACAACCGGTTAACAACGGAATGCATAACACTGCCCCAAAAATGCATTTAAAATAATTTTTCATATTCAATATATTTTAAGGATTAATAATTTCTTTGTGTAAAAAAAATAGCACAGAAAAAATATTTTGTCTATAAATAAACAAAATATAGTTTTTATCCGTTTGCCTTAATAACAAAATTTTTAAAATGGCTTTATTTTTCAATCAGTTATCCTGCCTCTGTTTTTAATATCAGAAAAGGATAATATACTATGATTTATGGTTATATAAGAATTAGCACAGATAAACAAAGTGCTGAAAATCAACGTTTTGAAATCAAACGATTTGCGTCGCAAAACAGCATTATTATAGATTACTGGATAGCCGAAACCATCAGTTCCACAAAAAATTTACAAAAAAGAAAGCTGGGCGCCCTGTTGGTTAAATTACAAAAAGGAGACATTTTAGTTGCCAGCGAACTTTCACGTTTGGGACGCAACCTGTTGCAAGTAATGGGGATATTGGCTGAATGTATGAATCGCGAATGTCAGGTCTGGACTATCAAGGATAATTATCGTTTGGGATCTGACATTCAGTCAAAAGTTTTAGCTTTTGCCTTTTCATTGTCTGCCGAAATCGAGCGCGCGCTTATATCCTCGCGCACCAAAGAAGCTTTGGCTCGAATCAAATCCGAAGGCAAAAAGCTCGGACGGCCGCATGGCAGTAAAAGCAAAGGTATATTAAACGATAAAGAAAATCAGATAAAAGAAATGATTGGCAGCGGAAATTCTGTTGCAGAAATCGCCAAACACTGCAAATGCAATCGCTTGACGGTCTATCGTTTTCTTGAACAAAAAGATTCTTATCTAAATTAAAGCCTTGCTCAAATCCCCGATTATTCGGGGATTTGATATCACAAAAAAATATTGCAAAAAAACTATTGACTTAGAGTTAACTCTCACATTTATGATTACTTATCAGAATCGAAAAAAGGAGTATTAAATGATAAGTTGCGCTATTATCACGTCATTACTGGGCTGTTTTATAACTTTGTTTTTATTTGCAAGACACATCTATTTTCTGGAGCTGCCTTTTTGGGCCGACATTTGCTGTATTGCCGCTATGCTGATAATAGGATGTTTTCCTCTGTTGTCCGAATATAATTTCGAAAAATTTTTAGGAGCGGCATATCCTATTTATCGATATACTTTATACTTTGTTTTTGTGGGAAGCATTATCTTTTTCACATTGACTATAATAAGCGATGTATTTGCTTTTGCTTCATTAAAAATGGGATTAATCAAAAATATGCCGACAGGCATTTACAGTCTTTGCATTTTGGCTGTTTCTGCTTTATGCAGCTTTTATGCACTATACGCCGGTATAAAAATTCCAGATGTTAAAAGCATAAATTTATATTCAGATAAAATAACCGAAGCAAAAAAAATAGTATTGCTCAGCGATATTCATATCCACCGCGTTATAAATCCAGAAAAAGTTAAAGGAATTGTCGATGCAGCCAATAAATTAAATTCCGACATCATTTTACTGGATGGAGACATCATTGACGACGATGTTGAAAAAGTGCACAATATCAGTTTGCTGTTACAAGAATTAAAGGCAAAAGAAGGAATATATTTTGTAACCGGAAATCATGAATTTTACGCAGGTTACAAACAATCCGTGCAGGAATTGAAAAGTTTTGGATTTAAATTTTTGGAAAATGACGGCGTATCTCTCGGAAATATTTATTTAGCCGGTATTCCAGATGTTTTTTCAGGAGCAAATTTCGGGCGGACAGCAAATATTGAAAAGGCTTTTGCCTTTGCCGACAACAACCAATTCAAAATCTTGATGTCGCATACCCCGACTGATTTTCATGCCGGCAATAATTTTGATTTGGAACTATCAGGACATACTCATGGCGGTCAGATTTTCCCTTTTCATATCCTAACCAAAATTCACAACAAATATTTGGCAGGCATGTATGATATGGAAAATGACGCTAAAATCTATGTTACCAGCGGTTCTGGACAATGGGGACCGCAAATGCGTTTTTTGGCCCCTTCTGAAATTACATTAATTAATATTTTACCTGAAGGAAATAAAAAAACTGATGCCGAATATAAATAAGTAACTTTTAAGCCCTGTTTTTGACAGGGCTTTTTTTAAACCTTTTTCAGATTATATTCTAAGAAGGCAATTTATTTACATTTTTTAACAAACGGCTTGATATTCCTGCATATATAGATATCGGATTAATCATATCCGGAGTTTTAATCGTTAATATTTTTCTCAAACAGTCAAAAACCAGAGTAATAATTCTGATTTTAGCAAGTTGACAAAGCAATGTATTTTGTTTAACATAGTTTATCGTTTATCAAGGTGTTTCAAAGTATGACAAGTGTTTATTATATCGCCGTTTGGCCGATTGTTCAATTATTGCATAAAATCAGATTTGTAAAAGAAAATACATACAAAGATATGCGCAAAAAATATTATTGCAGCAAAATGACTTTATTTGCGGCTGTACACAATTTTTTAGCCCGCGGAAAAGTCAAACGCTATTTCAACTTGCATACAAAAAACTCAAAAATGGTTATTTATACCTGTCTGACCGGCGGTTATGACGCTTTGCTTATTCCAGATTTTATCAATTCGGAATGTGATTATATTTGTTTCACTGATGATAAAGAACTTATTGCAAAAGGCTATTTCGGACCTTGGAAAATAGAACCGCTGCATTTTTCGGAATTGAACAACAGCAAAAACAATCGTTGGCACAAAATGCACCCTCACCTTTTGTTTCCTGATTATCAAAACAGCCTTTATATAGATTCTAATGTTAATTTCCGCACCGGAAAAGTGTTTGAATATATTCGTTCGGTTCCCAAAAAATGCTTTATTGCCGTTCCTCGCCACGCTTGTCGGGATTGTATATATGAAGAAGCTGATTTTGTTGTAAGCCATAATATTGACACGGCTGAAAATGTTAATCCGCTGATTGAAAAATATCATAATGAAAACTTTCCAGAACATTTCGGTATGGGAGAAAACAATGTTATTTTTCGCCGTCATCACAATTCCCGCTGTGTCCAGTTAATGGAAGAATGGTGGGACATATTTAACCGTTATTCAAAACGTGACCAACTAACTTTGTTTTATTTGTTTTGGAAAGAAAAAATAAATTTTGTTTTTTTCGGCCCTTATTCATTCAAAAAAGATCATAAAAATTTCAGAATTTATAAACATAAAGGATAATCCATGAAAATTTTAATTACCGGAGGAGCCGGTTTTATAGGGTCAAGTTTGGCCGATTCTTTATTGAACGAAGGCAACGATATTGTCGTTGTTGATAATTTTAACGACTATTATGCTTATGAAATCAAAGAAGCTAATGTAAAACATAATTTAGACAATCCTCATTACCATCTTTATAAAATTGATTTGACAGACAAAAATGCTCTTAAAAACGTTTTTGCCGAAAATAACTTTGATACAGTTGTTCATTTGGCCGGAAGAGCCGGCGTTCGTCCTTCTATTGAGCGGCCTGAAGATTATGTCGAATCTAACATACTCGCTACAATTCATATTTTGGAATTGATGAAAGATTTTAATGTAAAAAAATTGGTTTTTGCCTCATCTTCATCTGTTTATGGAAACTGCAAAGCTCAAATTTTCAGCGAAGATCTAAAAGTTACTGAACCGATTTCACAATATGCCGCCACAAAATCAGCTTGCGAACAATTTTGTTACACTTACCACAAACTTTACAACATGAATATTGTCTGCTTGAGATTTTTTACCGTATACGGACCTCGGCAAAGACCTGATTTGGCCATTCATAAATTCACCGATTTAATCAGCAAACACCAACCCATTCCTGTTTTTGGAGATGGAACAACCAAAAGAGATTATACTTACATTGACGATATAATTTCAGGTGTCAAAGCCGCTATTGCATACAATAAAACCCCTTATGAAATTATAAATTTGGGCGGCGGAGAACCGGTAAGCCTTTCGCAAATGATAAAAACAATCGAAACAACCTTAGGCGAAAAAGCTATAATCGACCGTAAACCAATGCAAAAAGGCGATGTTGACAAAACTGTTTCTGATATAAGCAAAGCACAGCGCTTGTTGGGATACAATCCGCAAACACGTTTTTCAGACGGTATTGCAAAATTTATAAAATGGTGGAAAAACAAATAATCTCTACCGATATTATCCCTGCGCAATTCAAAAACTGCCTTGTTTTTTAAAGACAGTTTTTTTTATTATTTATATTTGCAAAATAAAAATTAAATGCTATAATTAGACAAAATATGCAGAAAAGTTTAAAGAGGCAAAAAAAATGGCTGATCGTGAAGATGTAAAACGGAAAATAAGTTTGATAAAAGGAGAAAGGGCTGTCAAAAAAGCCGCTGTTATTGCCGGTATCGGTTTATTCTCGCTTTTTCCTAAATTTGCTAATGCGCAAACACAGTCAAAAACTGCCAATACATTTAAAACAGAACAAACTGTCGGCAAAAAAAACGCACAGCAAGCTGCAAATAACAAAAAGAGCAATACTGCCGATAACGAAACCGGTTTGAAAGCTGCGGCGGCAGAATTGGCTGGAAACGCTGATTTTATGGCTAATTTTCTACTTGAAGAAGGCGAAAATATTGCCAAAAACTTTGATATGAAAGATTTTGATTTAACAGCTGAGATGACTAAAGGAATTGAAAACGGAAGCAGCTGCGAAGATTTAAACAGATTTGCCTTGAGCTCCAAGACAGGAAATCCCGACGGTCACCATTGTTATCGCGGAACGAAAGATATATTAAAGAATGTTGGTATAAATTTGTCGGGCGAAAATGCTTATGAAGCCGTTGGACAATTACGCGCTCTGCCTCAATTTACCGAAATCAAATGCGACTATGATATGCTGCCGTATGTTCCAAAAGGCTCTGTTGTTGTCCAAGGCAAAGGAAACACTAAGAGCGGGCATATTTTTGTTGTAAGTCAAGACACAAACGGAAACAAATTTCAACGTTGCGGCAGAACTTATCCTTTGCCGAAAAGCAACCTTCGCAATCGGCGCAGCGGACAAAGATATGGCGGGCTTTATGTTTTTATTCCATCAGACTGCAAATTGGATTTTGAAACGACATTAAATCTCTATAGAGAAGGAAATTTCAATATTTCGGCAGAAGATATGATATACCAAAGACTCAAAGATGATAAAGGCGATAAAGAAACTGAAGCAAATAAAAACGACAGCCATACAAAAAATCCAAATGATAAAAATGTGAAAAAACAAGAAAACCAGCATACTGCGACATTGGGAGCAAATGATTTTCTGCGCATAAAAAATAATATTGACCGAGGTTATAACGGCTGATTTCCACTATTTACAAACACTCAGAGTTATTATATAAATAATTTAAGAGTAAGAGTTATTTGAGGAGTGTTATTACATGAACAAGATTTTTAATTATATTAAAGCCGGCCGCGGTATCGGCGCAAAATTTTTATTGATTTATGCTTTTATCGTGGCGATTGTATACGCATCATCTGTTAAAATTATGGGAAATGAAATTGTTCCCGTATTACAGAATGCAGCAGATCAACTGCTGCCGATTAAAATCGAAAACGGAACAATAGTTGAGCCGGCGGACACAATAAAATCCGTTCGTCTTGCGTTACCGGATGTTAACTTTCCTTTTATCTTAGATACAACCGTTGACAATATTGATACTACCGGTTTGAAAGACGGTATTTATATTTCGAAAAAAGCAATATATTTTGTAAATAAAAAACAGACCAAATCTTATAATTTTGAAGATTCCGTAACTCTTGATAAAGCTGATTATACGGATATGTTCAGAAAATTTGCCACTTATATTTCTGTGATTTGCGGAATTTTTGCCTTTATCTTTTTATATATTCTTTATTTGGCATTCACTTGCTTTTATGCTCTTTTTGCAATGGCTTTTGCCAAAATGTTTAAGGTTTCGCTGGATTATGCAGCAAGTATGCGTTTGAGCGCAGTATCTTATATTGCGACTTCAGCTGTTTCATTGTTATTAACATTTGCAGGATTAAGCACAGGAATAAGAGTTTTCTTTGTTTCCATTTTAATTTTGCAGATTATCATCGTTAAAATTCTAAAAACAAACAAAGCTTAGTCTTTAACAAAAAAACAGCCTTAATTTTTAAGGCTGTTTTTTTGTTAATTTTTTTATTTATCATAAACCGATATTTTAATTTGAGGAACATAGAACCCCTCGACAATTGAAAATACGCCGCACATTATCCAATAGAATCCCATAATTGTTGTTATTGTCAAAACTCCAACCATCGGATAAATAAAAATCAGCAAAGAAAATACAATTCCCAAAATTCCGACAATAATCCCAGATTTCCATAAAAAATTATATTTTCTATTTTTCCATGACATTGTTGCCTGTATTATACCGACAATCAAAGTCCAAACCGCCAATATCGCAGGCAAGGCCGCCATAGTAAAATTAAGATTAAAAGCTAAAATAACTCCTATAAACACGTCTATTATACCAACAGACAATTCCCATCCCAGTTCAAAAGAAAAAGAATTTATAATGTATCCGACTCCGACAATAATAAAAACTATTCCAATATAAAGCGCAAGCGCCGCCAAACTGGCTAACGGATTAAATAATACAAAAATTCCGGTTATGACCATCATAATCCCGACGAACCATCGCCAAAAATCGGCTCTGTTCCACATATTTTTTATAAACATATATTTTCTCCCATAAAAACACACTCAATATTTATATAGTTATAAAAAATATATTTTGTATAATTTTTAGGTTGATTTTAGACAAAAAAATACACTATAATCTTATAAAGGATGGTGTAATATGAACACGGATTATTCAAAATATGACAATGCTCCGCAACGTTCCGGAATGGGACGCAGAGAAGACCGGCCTTCGACCGGAGCACGTATTCATGAAATCAAACAAAAAATTTCCGGCAATCAAAATAATGCCTCAGCTAAATTTTCAATTTCAAATACAAAACGCGATGATTTTCTGCAAAAGCAGCAAGAAATAAGCGAACAATTTGACAAATTGTGGAACGCTTACCGCGCCTCGTTCAGTTTGGAAGATGAAAAAAAATTACAGGATTTTGCTCAAAAATACCAAATAAAACTCTCGCTTAAACATGAAGTTACTAAAGATGAACGCAGTGAAATTGCCCGCATGGCATTTAATGGTACTGTGGAGCGCCCTCAATGCAAAACCTACCAATCAAACAAAAACAATACCGGTAATTCTTTCAGCCCCAAACCTAGGGAATATTCAGAAGAATACAGCAAAATTGTAACCAATCCTTTAGAATATGCCAAGAATCCGCGTGCAAAAGAGGATTACAATTTAGATGACAACGGCTTATGGCATGTGATGAAACAATTTCCAGAATTTGAAGGCATAAAAGACCGTATCACTTCCGGTTTGGCGCAAGCTGGTGTTCCCCCTGAAATTTTGCCGCAAATGAATCTGAATGATTTTAAACATTTTCTAACCACTCATTGCAGCGTTGGACAATCATCTTCTTTTGCCAAAATATTTCCACAGACCGATGAAAAAGGAAATATTGTGCGCGATTTTAGAACACAAAAAGCCTTAACAACTAGTGCTAAACAACGCAACACCATACGCTTTATCAATGAACATCCTGAATTTGCTGATTTAATGATGCGTATCCCTGGAGCTCGAAAAGATTATGTCGATGAATTAGTCAGACAAATGAAAAAAGGCAACACCGACATGACCTGCTTTTTAAAAAATCATCCCGAATGGAAAGACCAAACAGCCATCAATGTTCACCACATCATAAATGTAAAAGATTGCCGTACTCTTGAAGAAAAAGGATTGCCGCTCAGCTATATAAATGACTATGACAATATGTGCATTATGGGGTGCGGAACTCTCGGCGAGGTTATGCAAAAGAGCTGTTCAAAAAATCAAAAACATACAAAACTTCCGGGAATTCATGGTGAAATGCACAATCATGATACAACGTTCCGTGACTCAAAACTTTACCGTGCAAAATGGGGAGAATATACCAAACCAAAAGAAAATGATGTAATTGCCCGCATGGAACCAGCCCCCGGAGTTTGCTGTATGTTAGCTTTCGGCGATGAATATTGCATTGTCGATGAAAACAGAAAACAACGCCAAACAGAACTGCAAAAAGCACAAAAGCAGCAAAGTTCTTTTGTTCCTCATCCCAACGCGCCGGCAAAAACAATGGAGTAATGTGAATGAACCTTGAACACCTAATCCAAATTTTAGATAAAAATGAAGAAGTCGGAAAAAATGACAGTGATATTAATGATGTGCAAATATCCGTTGCCAATATCAAATTACGCAAAAACGGCATTGCGCAAATTCCTGATGACTTTGCTAAACTTTTAAAAAAATATAACGGGCTATCATGCGGAGGCAATACCATCTTCGGTATTAACACCGGCACCTCATTTTTTCCAGATCTCGTTGATTTTAATCTTAATATGCTTGCTGATGAAGATGTTTCGTGTGTTATTCTCGGACAAGACGATGATTTTTATCTTATCTATGACGAGGAAAAATTATGCTACCGAATTATTGACCAATCCGACTTTTTTGAAGAACTAAGCACCGATGATTTAACAACTGCAATAACTTGGATTTTAAAAATCTAATAGCGTTTGCGACCATTGCTGTATCCATCGGGATCATAGCCGTCGTCATCATAATTTCCCTGATTGTTAAAGCCGCCCTGATTATATCCCGAACCATTGTTATAGGCGCCGTTGTTTTGGGAACCATAGTTATTTCCCTGATTATAACCATTGCCGTAGCCATACCCGTTCGGAGCATTATAACCGCCCTGATTATTGTAATTGTTATATCCGTTTTGATTATAGCCGTTAGGGTTATTGTAACCGCTCTGGCTGTTATAATCGTTTTGTCCGTTATATCCATACTGCTGTTGTTTATAATCGCGCTGGCGTCCCTCTTCCTCCTGCTGCAATTCATAAATTGCAGAAATAACTGTATCCCGAAACTCACGCGGACGGTTTACATCTTCAATGCAAATACGGCTTTCATCATTACCGACCTGAATAACCACTGTTCCGGCTCCAAAAATTCTCTGTGCCAAACTTTGCATAATCTGCACGTCGTTTATTTTGGCTAAAGGAATATCTTTTTCATGAATATTGATAATTCCGCGGCGGATATAAACCCTTTGATTTGTGACAGCATAAATCTTCAGCCTGTTGTCTATACGTTTGTAAACATACGGAATAAACAAAATAAGCCCCAACAGCATAAATAAGGAAGAAACTTTTACAATTTTTCCCATCCAATGAACATTAAGGTCACCGAACACCCCCGACCAAACGGCAAAAAATATCAAAATTCCGATAGACATTAACAACATCGGAAAAACAAAGACTTTATAGCTAAAATGAACTTCGATTTTAACATATTCATTTGGTCTGAGTTCTAGTGACATACAAGCTGCTCCTTTAGCAAACGTAAACTGTTATCAATATAAATTATTTTTTTTCATCAAGCAACAAATAAACATATTTCAATTGAATTTTATCTCATAAAGCACTACTTTGTAAGTAGGTATTATTATAACTTTTATTGAGGAGATATCTAATATGACTACAAAACGTTTTATATTAAATGAAACCAGCTATCACGGACAAGGCGCCATTGAAGCTATTGTTCCTGAGGCTAAAAACCGCGGTTTTTCCAAAGCGCTGATTGTTACCGATGCCGATTTGGTTAAATTCAATGTAGTAAAAAAAGTAACCGATTTATTGGATAAAGCAGGAATGGCTTATGCAATATTCGATAAAGTAAAAGCCAATCCGAGTGTTGAAGTAGTAAAAGCAGGCGTTGAAGCTTTCAAACAGGCCGGCGCTGATTATATGATTGCCATTGGCGGTGGTTCTCCTCAAGATACGGCTAAAGGTATCGGCATTATTATCAACAACCCAGAATTTGCCGATGTTGTATCGTTGGAAGGCGTTGCCCCCACAAAACATAAAAGCGTGCCGGTAATTGCCGTAGCGACAACGGCAGGAACACCAGCCGCTGAAACAACAATAAACTATGTAATTACCGATGAAAGCAAACGCCGTAAATTTGTTTGCGTCGATCCTCATGACATTCCTGTTGTTGCCGTTGTCGATCCCGACATGATGGCTTCTATGCCAAAATCTTTGGCCGCCGCCACAGGAATGGACGCCCTCACCCACGCTATTGAAGGCTATACGACTCTGGCATCTTGGGAGTTGGCAGATACTCTTAACTTAAAAGCAATTGAAATTATTTCACGCTCTTTGCGCCAAGCTGTAGCCAAAGAACCTAAAGCTATGGAAGATATGGCTTTGGGACAATATGTGACCGGCATGGCATTTTCTAACGTCGGATTAGGCGTTGTTCATGGCATGGCTCACCCGTTAAGCGCTTTTTACAATACACCCCATGGAGTTGCAAACGCTGTTTTACTGCCTTATGTTATGGAATTCAACGCTCCTTATACCGGCAGCAAATTCAGAGAAATCGCCCGCGCTATGGGTGTGAAAGGCGTTGACAGCATGAGTGAAGAACAATACCGCAAAGCTGCAATTGATGCGGTAAAACAACTCAAAAAAGATGTTAACATTCCTGAAACGCTAAAAGAAATCGGCGTTAAGGAAGAAGACTTGGAAGCTTTGTCTGAAGCTGCAATGGCCGATGTCTGCACCGGAGGCAACCCGCGTCCTTGCACCAAAGAACTGGTTTTTGAAGTTTATAAAAAAGCTTTCGGAAAATAATTTATAAAAAAATGAACCAAAGGCTTAGCTTTTTCGTTTTAGCTGTGTAAGGAGGTCAAAATGGACGATATTTCACAACTTTTGCAAGAGGCTAAGCCTCTTTATTTCTCCCGAAAAAAACGGCGCAGCCGCATAAAAGCCGGAATATGTATGCTTGTCGGTCTTGCAATGCTCGGTGCTTTGTACCCGCAAAAATCTACATTGATAGACAATGGAGAATGGATAGATTATGAACAATACATAAGCCAGTCTTCTCCTATTGAAAAGATGGGATTACCTGTTGATGAATATGGATTTTTGATGGTTGGCTGATGAAAGATATTATAACTGAAAACAAAGGTTTTATCAGATCCGTTATTCATAAAGTGACCGGCGGATATAATGAAGACATTGAACAGGAAGTCTATATAAAAACCTGGAGAAACATCGAAAACTATCAAGAACAAGGAAAATTCAGACAATGGCTGAGTGCCTTAACCGCCAATGTTTGCCGTGACTATTTTCGTTCTAAAATCAACCGTGAACGTAATATGGAACTATGCGACGATGAAGTTCTTGAAAATATTGCAAGCGAACAGCTTCAAGAAGAAGTTTTAGACGCTAAAAAGCGCCAAAAACTTATATTGAAAGCCGTCGACAATCTTCCCTATAAAATGCGTAAAATCGTTGTATTGCACGAATTTGAAGATATGCCTCTTGAAAAAATAGCCGATAAAATGGGAATTCCGCTCGGAACGGTAAAATCTCGTTTATTTAATGCAAAAAAAATTTTAAGCCAAAAATTGGCCTTTCTGAAAGGAGAATAAATATGAACAAAAAACTTTTAACTATTGCTTGCGCATCGTTACTTTTGTTTGCCGGCAACAATGTTATCGCCGCTGAGGGAGAAAGTGTTTTAAACAACCACCCCGCACAAAATGATATGCCGATACCACCTAAACACAGAAAAATGAAATCGGGAATGCATACTGACCAACTAGCAAAAGAGCTGGATTTAACAGCAGAACAAAAAGAAAAAGCCGAAGCTCTCCGCAAAGCTGATTTTGAAAAAATGAAGCCATTGATTGAGCAAATGAAAGAACTGCACAAAAAAATGGATGAATTGCGCAAAGAAAATATGAAAAACTTTGAAGCAATTTTAACGCCTTTGCAAAAAGCCAAATTAGACGGCATTATGTTGGAACGTAAAAAACAAATGGAACATTTCAGAAAAGATTTTCAAAACAAAAAACGCCCAAATGCTCCTTTTCCACCTATGGACGAACACTTTCCGCCTAAACCCATGCCTGAAGAATAAGCTTTCTGATTTAATATAAAAAAAATCCTCGATTTTCGAGGATTTTTTTTATATTTAGCGTCTGCGGGGTTTATTTTTCGATTGCCCCAATAACAGAGTGATAACATACAAAGCTCCGTTTATTATGGTTTTGCGTTCACGAACTTTTAATGAACTCCACCAATCCAATGCTCGACGAAATATTCCCATTTTTTCTTTATTTTTAGGAGTTTCCTCTTGTTTTTCTTCTCTTTCAGCAATCTGACCATTACTCAACGGCTCAACCTTTGCCCGATAAGGCTCTAAAATTGAGCTTATTTCATTATCGGAAACGTAGGCACCATGAATTCTTTTCAGTTCACCGCTTTGCGGCAAATATAAAGAATCTCCCCTTCCCAATAATTCTTCAGCTCCAGGCATATCCAAAATAGTACGGGAATCTGTTTGTGAAGCCACTTTATAAGATAATCTGGTTGGAAAATTTGCTTTTAATACTCCCGTAACAACATCAACGGATGGGCGCTGCGTCGCCAAAAGTAAATGTATTCCAGCTGCGCGGGCTTTTTGCGCCAATCTTTGAACAGAAATTTCGACACTTTTATCGCCAGCCATTAAATCGGCAAACTCATCAATTACACAAACAATATATGGCAGTTCTCCGCATCTTTCGTGATATTCTCCGATATTACGTACTAATTCTTTTTCAAAAAGCGCATATCTATGTTCCATTTCATCAATCAAATAAACCAGTGTATCAGCGGCTTGTCGATTATCGGTTACAACAGGAACCAACATATAGCGTTGATTGTTATATACGGAAAATTCTATACGTTTGGGATCTATTAGAACAAATTTCAATTCAGACGGCTTTTTACGGGCAATCAGAGAAAGTATAAAACTATTCAAACCGACTGACTTTCCAGAACCGGTAGTTCCTGCAATCAACAAATGCGGCATTTTAGCCAAATCTGCAAAGACAGGCTGTCCGGATATATCCACACCAAGGCATAACGGCAAATCACCTTTTGCATTTTTAAATTCAGCGCTATTTAAAATATTTGAAAAATTTACTGTTTTCATTTCTGCAGCCGGAATTTCAAATCCAAGTTTTGAAGTTCCGGCAATAGCTTCAACACGCAATGAAGTTACTCCCATCTCACGGGCAATATCCGGTAAAGATGATGTAATATTTTTGATTTTGGTTCCGGCTGCCGGTAGAAATTCTATTTGTTTTATCATAGGGCCTGTATTTTCGCCGGTTATTTCACCTTTGACCCCATAATGGAGCAATATTTCAGCCAAGTTTTGCAGCATTATTTTTTATTCCTTATTTTATCAGTTTCTGCGCAATTTCTTTTGCCATTTTATTAATTAATTGGCTTTGCCCTTCAGCGACACCATCAAAACCACTGGAAATTTTTACTTCTGCGGTTGTGCGTCCACGTGCGGAAATTTTATCATTTTTATAAATTGTCCACCAAGCATCCAACATTGCTTTTTTATTCATAACCGCATCAAATTTATTGATTTCAACCGTTACAGCATAATTAAAATCTTCAGAAGCGTATGATTTAGGCTTGATTAGAGAATTAGGCAAATACAAAGACATATCATCAGCTAAAACTCTGGCGATGGACATATTAAGAGGTTCTGCCCAGCGGTTGAACTCGGAAACTTTTAATTCGTTGGAATCAGTTTCGGTTATCACTATTTGCGGACGATCCACATAAGTCGGAATTGAAATATCATTAATTCCGATAATCATTTTGCGGTTTGACAAACTTTCATCTCCGGTTGCCGCTTGCAATTGATAAAATCTAGAATTAGGCGTTATTGAACAGGCTTCAATTAAGAAAATAAACAAAATTATATATTTTTTCATTTAATATCCTCCTTTTCCACGCAAAAGCGACTCTGGGTGTCTTTCTACATAATCTGCAAAATTATTCAGCGATTTTGCCGCATTTGAAATATTTTGCATTGCACGGTTAAAATTGTTCAAAGCTTCAGGCATAGCGCGTGTTCTTCCCGGAATTACGGAAAAACTTTCCATTAATTTGCTTGTTTTCGGAACAATATCATTATTTAAACTGTCAAAAAAAGTATTCACTTTATTTAAGGTTTCGCGCAAAGGTAATTCCTGAATACCGCGGGAGAGTTCCGCAAACTGAGAAAGAACCGTGGGAATTTCTGGAATTTTACTGTCCGGTTGAGAACGATAAACCGCTTCATCGTTTTTAGCAACAAATTCAAGTTCTATCATCAATTGTCCGGTTAAATAGTTTTGAGTAGACAATCTGGCGCGCAAACCGTTTTTGACCAATTCTTTCAAGACCTGACGCGCATTTTGGTGCGGTTTGTTGGAAGATATTTTTTTTTCATTAAAAGCCACATAAACCGGAATGCTGAAATCAAAATCGCTCAAATCGGTTATAATATCGATTTTTGCAACTCGTCCAATGGCAACACCTTTGAAAACCACAGGTGAACCGACATCAAGTCCTTTTATTGATTCCGAAAAATACATAACAACCAAACGATTGCTGTCTTTCATAATTTTATCCGACACAAACATACCAACAGTGGCAAAAAACAGTGCCACTCCGCAGAGGATAAACAGACCGATAAGTTTATTATTTGGTTTTCTGCGCATTTTTACCTTCTCCACGAGTTAAAAATTGAAACACTTTTTCATTAGGCGGATTTTTTAGAAGTTCGCGAGGATTGCCCCGCGCCAAAATTGATTTGCTGTCGCCATCCAAAAAAATAGAATTGTTGCCGACTGCAAAAATAGAACTCAACTCATGCGTAACGATAACAATCGTTGTGCCCAAGCTTTGATTTATATCCAAAATTAAATCATCCAGCAATTTTGAACTTACGGGATCGAGCCCTGCCGACGGCTCATCAAAATAAACCGTTTCAGGGTCAAGCGCTAAAGCCCGAGCCAAACCCGCACGCTTTTTCATTCCGCCGCTGATTTCGGACGGATAAAATTCTTCAAAACCGCTCAATCCAACCAGCGCTAATTTTAAAGACACCAATTCTCTTATTTCAGCATCAGAATAATTTTTGTACAACTGTAAAGGCAAAGCAATATTTTCTGCCAATGTCATTGAACTGAACAAAGCTCCGCTTTGATACAATATTCCATTATTTTGCATAATTTTATTTTTGGTCTTCATTGGTGCGGATATAAAATCGACACCATCAACAAAGACCTTTCCGGATAAAGGAGAAACCAACCCTGTTAAGACACGCAGCATACTGCTTTTTCCGCAGCCTGATCCCCCCATTATAATAAAAATATCATGCTGATTTATTACAAAATTTAAATTTTGCAACAATACAAAATCACCATAACCGATAGTCAAATTTTTCGCTTCAATTTGTGCTTTGTTTTCTGTCATATATTCAGCACCTCACAAGCAACCGTAATTATTCCGGTCATAACTATCATCCAAACGATTGCAGCCACAACTGCTTTAGTGGTCGCTGTACCGACACTATCGGCATTGCGTCCGCAGAAAATTCCATAATAACAACCGCAAATTGCCGTAACTATACCAAAAACCAAACCATGAAAAAGTCCTACAAAAAAATTATTCAAAGCAATGGCTGAAATAGACATGTCCCAATATTTTTGCAGAGGAATCCCCAACATGGTCACCCCTACAAAACCACCGCCCAGCATTCCCATAAAATCTGCCCACATGGTTAAAATCGGCATTGTAATTGTTAATGCCAAAATTCGCGGTAGAACCAGAAAATCAATCGGATTTATACCCATTGTTTTAAGAGCATCAATTTCTTCGTTAACCTGCATTGTCCCGATTGTCGCCGCATAAGAAGCGCCGGTACGGCCGGCCATAATAATTCCGGTCATAATTGCCCCCATAATACGGGTCATACCTATGGTTACCAAACTGGCAACATAAATCTGAGCTCCAAATGTTTTAAGCTGCACAGCGCCGACAAAAGCTAAAATAAGCCCGACCATAAAACTTATTAAAGAAACTATCGGCAACGCACGATATCCGCAATCTTCTAAAGCAAAAGAAAAATCTATAGGACGCATAACCGATTTTCCGGCAAAAATGCGTAAAAAAGCTTGTCTTGATTGTATTAAAAAAGCTCTGCCGCGTTTAAAACTTTCATAAACGTTTACACCCCATATCCCGACTTTTTCAAGCATTTTTGCCTTTTCGTTTTTTGGTTGCGCTGGGTTGCGATCAACCGAAAAAGCTAAAGAAATCAATCTTGATAAACCGGCAGGAAAAGAGCGCTGTTCTATTTTTATGCCGCGGCGGCGGGAAATTTTTTCGAGTTCGAAAATAATAGCTACCAATGATGAATCCCATTGCACAAGTTTTGAAGCGTCTATAATTATACTCCGCACTTGCTGATTATGAGCCGCGGCATATAAACGCAATTTTTTATCTTGATTTTTATAGGAAGCAAAACTTCCTTCAAGAACCAAGGTTAAAACAGCTCCATTTATGTTAAAATTCAAGTTTTCTGTCATTACTATAATGTATTATCATTTCTTTCGATGTCAATAAAATTTAACCTCGGAAACAGCAGTTCCGAGGTTAAATTTTGTCACTTTGCGTTCAAGCAGTTCATGCCAACAACTGATTTTGGCGAAGTGTGTACATAAGACTATCACATTCTGCATAACAAACTGCGTTCAATGCAATTTGCTGTGCAGTCCGACAACGACGCGTCTTCATAACCTCATGCGATTGACGAATGCGGTATGAAATCGTTTTCCAATTGGTAGACGGGCACTTTTTCAATAAGTAGACCACCCAACGGGCTACACACAAAAAGCTTTTGCCGGAACGGAGCTTGTCCAAACTTTTCACCAGATCCGCACGGTCTTCATCAGACAACACACGACCAGCGGTAAGCTGTTTGAGCCAAAGTTTAAGTTCTGACAAATTGTCATCGTCAACCAACTTGAGCGCGATGTTATCATCATCTGCTGGAGCAGTGATAAACATAGGCAACGCGCACACAATCATTAAAATCATAAACAGCCCGAAAGCTATCCATACAAAAACTTGTACCATTTGTTTAATAATTTAAAATTAGTAATTTGATTAACTATTTTGTATTATATACTTTTTTGTATTTTTGTCAATTTTTAGAAATTAATTTTTTGTAATTTTTTTATAATTTCCACGTCTGCACGCGGAAAATCATAATTTTTTAATTCTTCAGGCGTAACCCAAGCTGAATTTTGATGAACATTCAGTTTTATAACGGCATCATCTGGAATATGCACAAAAAAGACTTTTAAGTCAAATTCTGCATTAAGTTCGGGATATCTATAATCAATATCAACTATATGTTCGCCAATTTCAGCCTCAACATCCAATTCTTCTTTCAATTCACGTTTTAGGCATTGCTCTATGGTTTCACCGGCTTCCAATTTTCCCCCCGGAAACTCCCACAGTCCTGCTAACGGTTTTCCTTCAGGCCTTTGACCGATAAATATTTTTCCGTTTCTGACAATAATGCCTGTTCCTACTTCTTTTACCATATGTTTATCCTATCTTCTTCAAAGCATTTTCCACACGAAGCAAAGTTTCTTCTTTACCCAAAATCGCTGCAATTTCAGTAGCGCCGCCGGAAGTTGTTTCTTTTCCGCTTAAAGCTATGCGCAAAGGATAGAGGATTTGTCCGTTTTTCAGTCCTTTTTCTGTCGCCAAAGCTTTAAGAGTTTCAAACAGTTTTTCATTTGTCCATTCTGTTACATTTTCCAAAGCAGGCAAAATATACTGCAAAGATTGCTTGGCAACCTCAACATCTGTTTTCATTTTTTTATTGGTGTACAAGGTCAAATCATATTCCGGCATTTTTTCAAAGAAATCTGTCTGTGCCGCAATATCGTTAAAAGTTTCAATACGAGGCTGCAAGACACTGCTCAGCATATTTAAATCAAGCTTGCGGGTTAAATATTTTTCGTAATAAGGCAGAGCCAAAGCATGAAATTTTTCGGCGGAAAGCTCTCTTATGTAGCAGCCGTTCATCCATGTTAATTTTACTAAATCAAAAATTGCGGGAGATTTATTCAAACGTTCAGCAGAAAAACATTTTTTCAGTTCATCCAGTGAAAAAATTTCCTGATCATTTCCGGGGTTCCACCCCAACAGAGCAATATAATTCAAGATTGCTTCAGGCAAATAGCCTTTGGCAACTAAATCCTGAAAAGAAGCGTCTCCGTTGCGTTTGCTCAATTTATGCTGAGCATCTTTCATAACTGGAGGAACATGCACATATACAGGAGGTGTCCAGCCGAAAGCTTCATAAATCAAATTATATTTCGGAGTAGATGAAATATATTCATTGCCACGGACGACATGGCTGATCGCCATTAAGTGATCATCTACGACATTGGCAAAATTATAAGTCGGCAAGCCATCGGTTTTCAGCAAAACGCCTTCATCCAACTCGTCATAATCAATTTCAATATCACCGTAAACTTCATCATGAAAATGCGATACGCCTTTTTTATTGATTGTCTGTCGAATCGTATAAGGTTCGCCGGCTGCAACACGTTTTTTTGCCTCTTCAAGGGGAATGCGTTTGCACGGATCCTTAAACTTGGTTGGAATTTTATCATCTTCTTCATTTTCATCTTCATCATGAGCAGCGCAGAAACAATAATGAGCTCCGCCGAGTTCAACCAATTTTTCGGCATATTCTTTATAAATAGAACGACGTTCCGACTGAATATAAGGACCATAATTTCCTCCGATATCCGGACCTTCATCCCAGTCCATATGCACAGTTTTCAATGTGTTAAAAATGATGTCGGTTGATCCTTCGACATATCGCTTTTGGTCAGTATCTTCAATACGCAACAAAAAATCACCGCCGTTTGATTTGGCAATTAAATATTCGTACAAAGCTGTACGCAAATTACCGATATGCATATATCCGGTCGGTGATGGAGCAAAACGAGTTCTTACTTTCATTATTCTATCCTTATTGATGATGACTTAATTAAAACTTTTGCGGCGGCTCTGGCTTCATCGGAAATCTGTTCTCCTGCCAACATACGGGCAATTTCCTCTTCACGTTCCTGTTCAGACAGTTCCGTTACATACGTTGTAGTTATATTATTTTGAGTTTTCTTTTCAACTTTAAAATGATGAGAACCGCAGGCTGCCACTTGCGGCGAATGCGTAACCAATAAAATTTGAACTTTTTGAGCCAATTTTGCCAAACGATTACCTACAGCCTGAGCTGTCGCACCGCCGACACCGGCATCGACTTCATCAAAAATCATTGTCATATTATTGGCCGAATTAACCAAATTGACTTTTAACGCCAGCATAAAACGCGCTAATTCCCCGCCGGATGCGATTTTACTCAGAGGTCCTTGCGGAGAATTCGGATTGGTCGAAACCGTAAACGTCACATTGTCAATTCCCTGAGTATTCCAAGCGCTTTCAGGCAGTTCATTTATCTGAGTTTCAAATCTGGCTTTTTCCATTTTCAGAGGAGCCAATTCAGCCATAATCTTTTTATCAAGAATTGCCGCTGTTTTTTTTCTGCAATCACTCAGCAGCCGCGCCTGTTTCAAATATTCTATCCGGCTTTTTTCTTCTTGACGAAGCAAATCAGACACACCATCTTCACCCAGTTCTATTGCATTTAAGCGGTTTTGCATTTCCGCTTGTTTTTGAGGCAATTCATCAATAGAAACCTGATGTTTGCGGGCAGCGTCACGCAGTGCAAAAAGGCGCTGTTCAATATTATCAGCTTCTTCCTGATTATAGCTCAATGTTGAACTGATTTCTTCTATTTGACGTATTGCTTCTTCGGCATTCAACAGAGTTTGTTCCAAAATTTCTTCAATATTCTTATATTTTCCGCCAACCAAAATATCAGCTTTACTTATCGCTGACTGCGCATGCCGAATTGATGATACAATATTTGAATTAACTGCCAGCGAAGCATAAGCGTTGTTCAAACTTTCTACCAATTTTTCGGCATTTATGATTTCATTGCGGCGGCGGTTAAGTTCTTCTTCTTCACCGACAACAGGTTTTAGCTTATTAAGTTCATCCACCCAATGTTTGAGGTTGTCTTCTTCCAACCGACCGGCTTGCAGGCCTTTTTCAGCTTCCATACGTTCTTTGCGGAATTGGCGGAATTTTTCAAAAGCATTTTTAACAGATAAAAGCTCTTTGGCATAATTTCCGTAATTATCCAAAATACTCAGATGATTTGCCTGATTTAACAGCCCCTGATTATCAAATTGTCCGTGAACTTCCACAAGTTCTGCTCCGAATTCTTTTAATAATTTTAATGAAATCGGCTGGTCATTTATAAATATCTTACTTTTACCATCGTTGCTTAACGTGCGTTTTATAACTAAAGAATCTTCCAATTCAATATCGTTCTCCGCTGCTAAATCGAATAAACGGCTCTTTTGAGGAGGAAGAGAAAAAACTGCCGTTACCGAAAGTTTATCCGCGCCATGACGGATTAAGGCCGTATCAGCTCTGCAACCTAACACTAAGCCTAATGAATCAAGCAGAATCGATTTTCCGGCACCGGTTTCACCGCTTAATATGGTCAAGCCTTCAGCAAACTCCAAATCAAGCTTGTCGATTAGTACCACATTGCGAACAGATAGACTTTCCAGCATAAAACTCAGCCTTTGATGATACGGGCAGACTTTTTAGTCCACTCGCCTTTCGGATAGTTATATTTTAACACTTCATATGCTTTTTGCGCCTCTGTTGACAGCCCCAAAATAGTATAAATTTCGACTTGTCGATATAAAGCCTCTTCAATATAAGCCGTGTTTTGATATTTCGAAACCACGCCTGAAAAACGATTCAGCGCCGAAAGATAATTGTTTTGCGCCAAATAATAGCGTCCGACTTCCATTTCCTGTCCGGCTAAATTTCCACGGGCATAAACAATTTTTTCGCGGGCATCATCTGCATATTTAGAAGAAGGAAAACGCATAACCAATTGCTGCAGCGCTTCTAAAGCATTAGCCGTTTCACCCTGATCACGGTTAGCATCCGAAATTTGATCAAAATAGCAAATAGCTTTCAGATAATACGCATAGGCAATATTTTCGTTTCCGGGATGAAAACGGATAAAACGATCCAAAGCCATTACGGCATCATCGTAATTTTCGTTTTTGTAATAAGCATACGCCCCCATAAGCTTTGCTTCCGTTGCCCAACGAGAATACGGATATTCCAATTCAACCTTTTCAAAAGTTTCGGCCGCTTTTTTGTATTTGGTTTTAACCAGCTGCTTATGACCGCGGTTATAAAGTCTTTCTACCGCGATATGTTCATCAACATCCTTATCAGAAGCACAACCGCAAAGCAATCCACAGGCGACAAATGCCCCTAAAAACAATCTTATTTTTGCCATTTTACACCAATTCATAATTTGAGCTATCAGAAAATAGCTTTTTTAATACTTCGTTATTATGGAAATGTCCGGACTTCATTGCCTTCAAATTGCCGATAACAGAATACCCCGATGTATACATATCGCCGATTGCGTCCAGAACTTTATGATTAACACACTCATTGGTATTTTTCATTCCGTTTGGATTCAGTACTTTTTCACCATCGAGAACCAACGCATTATCTAAACTGCCTCCTTTAATCAATCCCAAAGACTGCAAATAATCAATTTGCGCTTTTTCGCAAAATGTCCGGCAAGGAGCAATTTCTTCAGCAAAAAGTTTTTCGGAAATTTTCCCATGAAATTCTTGGTGTCCGACGATTTTTGAAGGAAACTCTATTGTAAAATCAATTACCAATCCGTCATCTGCCGGACTAAGCTCAACTCCGCACCCTTTTTCATCCGTAAATGAAACTTTTTTAAGAACTTTCAAAAATTTGCGCGGAGTATTTTGTTCTCTCAGAGGAATTTGTTTTAATCTTTTATATAATGTTTCTGCACTGCCATCCAAAATAGGAATTTCAGGATTAGAAACTTCTATTTTAGCATTATCAACACCCAATATGTACAAAACAGACATCAGATGCTCGATTGTACTGACAATATTTTTATTGCTGTCGGCAAGACAGGTGCAATTGCGCGTATCAGACACCTGCGAATACAAAGCTTTCATTTGCGGTTTTTCCGGCAAATCCGAACGAATAAAAACAATTCCGCTGTTTTCGTCAGACGGAAAAAAAACGAGCTTTGACGGCAACCCCGAATGAAGACCTATTCCGCTGATTTCAAATTTTTCCGCAAAAGTATGCTGCAGCATAAAATCCTCCGTATAAAAACTTTCAGGCAGCCTATAAGCCGGGTTCTGTATTTTGCTTATCCTAAAGGAAAACAAAACGATAGCCATTCATCTGGGCACTGCATCACTGACGTGCTCATCGCGACCTACCTCTGGAGCAGAGTGGAAACGCTCCGTTTAACTTTGAAAAAATCAAAGCCCTCCTAATTTGGTCTTGCTTCAGACAGGGTTTACCTTGCCAAAAACATTGCTGTTTTCGCGGTGAGCTCTTACCTCGCCTTTTCAACCTTACCGGAATCAAGTCCGGCGGTAACTTTCTGCGGCACTTTCCCTTGGATTTCTCCAGCCAGACGTTATCTGGTGTCTTGTTTCCATAAAGCCCGGACTTTCCTCATTAACGGATTTTACCTTCCGCAACGCGGCTATCCAGCTGCCTGTGTATAAAATTAATCTATTCCGCATGAAAAGCAAGCAAAAAGTTATTTTTTTAAGACCTGTTATAATAGCTTACAACTCTTTGTTTTATATGATTTTATATTTATTAAAGCACATTTACATAAAGAACATAACATGAACAGTTAATAAAACACTAAATTTTCCCATTGATTCCCAAAAATTCCCATGTTATACCATAACAGTAGGTAATCTAAAAATTTAAAGGGCAAAAAAGTTGAGAAAAACATTTCTCTTCATGGATACAATAACAAACAAGGTGGACGCAAAAGGCCGCGTTTCACTGCCCGCAGATTATCGTGCAATTGTTAAAGATTTATCAACGGAAATCGTTTGTTACCGCAGCTTGACTTCGCCCTGCATAGAAGGCTGCGCCGAAGAATTGCTTGAAAAAATTGCCACCGATATGGAAACTTCTCTCGACTTTTTTTCACAAACTCAAGACGATTTGACCAATCTTATTTTCGGAGATGCCCGCCGTTTCAGTTTTGACAGCACCGGAAGAATTATGCTGAGCGAAAAGCTCTTAAAACATGCTCAGATTACCGATACCGCCGTTTTTGTGGGAAAAGGCCGAAAATTTCAAATTTGGAATCCTGAAAATTGGGCTAAGGAAGAAGCCCGCATTCGCGCCGAAGTTATGAAAAAACGTCCTTCACTGAGTGTACAAGGAGGATGTTAAGACAATGGTACAAAAACATATTCCGGTTATGTTAAAAGAAGTATTGCAAGCCTTATCTCCTGTTGACGGGGGCATATATGTTGACGCAACTTTTGGCAACGGCGGATACAGCGAAGCAGTTTTGCAAACTGCAAATTGCAAAGTTATAGCCATTGATCGCGACCCTAATGTTCGCCAAAGAGCTGAAGAATTAAAATCAATTTATGGAAATCGTTTCGAATTTTGTTCAGGATGCTTCGGCGATATAAAAACTTTGATAAATACTACCGTTGACGGAATTATGTTTGACATCGGCGTATCTTCAATGCAGTTGGATCAAGCTGAACGAGGTTTTTCTTACAGTAAAGACGCTCTTCTTGATATGCGTATGTCCTGTTCGGGAATATCTGCTTTTGATCTGGTAAACAATACGGCTGAAAAAGACTTGGCCGATATTATATACAAATACGGAGAAGAACGTAAATCCCGCCAAATTGCCGCAAGAATTATTGCGGAAAGGCAGAAATCGCCTATAAAAACCACACGAGAACTTGCTGAAATTATCTATTCGGTTATTCACAAAAAAGCCGGACAACCCGATCCGGCAACCAGAACATTTCAGGCTTTGCGAATTGCAGTCAACGATGAACTCGGAGAACTTGAACGCGGATTATCAGGCGGTTTATCCGTGTTAAAATCAGGCGGTAAAATTGTGGTTGTTACTTTTCATTCGCTTGAAGATCGTATTGTCAAAAACTTTTTCAATCAAAAATCTGGACGCCATGCCAATGCGTCACGCTATATGCCGCAAATAATTGATACCGTTCCGGCGGAATTAGAAAATTGTTCAAAAGCAATTTTGCCGTCTGAAGAAGAAATTGCGGCTAATTCGCGCGCACATTCCGCAAAAATGCGGTTTGCAACCAAAATAACGGAGGCTGAACATGAATAACACAAAACCTGCCATCGTCTGCTTGTGGTTTGCTCTTGCCATATTTATGGCCTTTTGGACTTTTGCTATGAAAAATTCTGTTGAAGATCTTGAAAAGGAACTGGCTCAAATTAACAGTAAAATCAATGAAGATGTAAAATCGATACATATTCTCAAAGCGGAATGGAGTCACTTAAACAATCCTGAGCGTCTGAGAAATTTAGCTGCCAAGCATATTGCTCTTGAACCGGTTAAAGCCGAGCAAATAATCAATTATGCCTCTTTGCCGTTTGAATATGAATCAGATGCAACAACGCGTAAAATGCTGGCTCGCCGCAATATAAACAGCCGCGCCACAGAAAACAAAGAACTGCGCCGACTGGCTAAAGCCCAGAGGTAAAGTTCTATGAAACTATGGTTTAAGAAAAAAGAAAAATTTTATTTGCCGGGGGAAGAAATTAAAGTCAACCGGTCTTTTTCTTTTAGTAATTACAATATTGAAAAAGACCCTTTGGCTAACTGTAAAGTCAGAATGGCTTGGGTAATTTTAGGCATTGCTATTATTTATATAACCATTGCCCTTCAGACCTTTCTTATTTGTTTCAGCGGGTATAAACCCAATGTCAATAGTGTTGAAGAAGACGGCGATTTGCCGCAGGTTCAAATTGAAAATCCAATTACGCGCGCTGATATTGTCGACAGAAACGGCACTGTTTTAGCTACTTCTTTGCCAACAGTAAACCTGTACGCCAAACCCAAACTTATTCGCGATAAAGAAGCTGTTGCCTCAAAACTAAGTGAATTTATTCCGGATATGCTGTATGAAGATATCTTAAGCAAAATCAGCAAAAAATCTAAATTTGTTTATATCAAGCGCAATCTCTCGCTGGCACAAAAATACCAAATTTACGCTTTGGGAATTGAAGGTTTGGGATTTGAAGATATGGAAAAACGCGTGTATCCGCACAAAAACCTTTTTTCGCATATTTTAGGAAAAACCAATATAGATAACATCGGCATCTCCGGTATAGAAAAAGAACTTAACGAACGTTTGACAACTTCGGATGTAGCTCTAAAATTAAGCATTGATTCAGGAATTCAAGACACTATACGCGAAAAATTGGAAAGCGCCGTAAATAAATTTAACGCCCTTGGCGGGACTGCTATTTTAATGGATGTCAACAGCGGTGAAATTATTTCTATGATATCTCTTCCCGATTTTGATCCCAATTTAAGCGCTGCTCCGGAAGAGCGGGCGCAGTTTAATTTTGCAACCAAAGGATTATATGAACCGGGATCTGTTTTAAAAATATTCAACGCCGCTATGGGATTGGAAAGCGGAAAAATAAATTTAACCGACAAATTTGACGCCACAAAACCTCTAAAGCTCAGATATAACACAATTAAAGATTATCGAGGTGAAAACAGATGGTTAAATTTGCAGGAAATTCTTATTTACTCTTCCAATATAGGCTCCGCACAAATTGCTCTGAAAGTAGGCAAAGAAACACAGCAAAAAATACTCGGCAGTTTAGGCTTGTTTGACCCGATTAAAAATTTTGAAGTTGCCGAAAAAGCAAGTCCGAGTGTGCCTCGCCGATGGGGAGAAGAAACAACGGCAACCGTTGCTTACGGATATGGAATTTCAGTTACACCTTTGCATTTGATTTCAGCTTTTGCTGCTGTTGTTAACGGAGGAACTTATTATACGCCGACTTTGCTGAAATATAATGAAAAACCAAAAGGAAAAAAAGTTATTTCTACAAAAACCTCAAAAATGATGCGTGAACTGCTAAGAGGCGTAGTTGTTAAAGGTTCAGGAAAGCGAGCTAATGTCGCCGGATATGAAGTTGCCGGCAAAACCGGAACAGCGCAAAAATTGGTAAATGGCAAATATATTGATAAAAAAGTAATGACTTCTTTTATTGCCACTTTCCCTGTATCCGCTCCGCGCTATGCTCTGCTGTTGATGATGGATGAACCTAAAGCAAGTAAAGAAACTTATGGTTTTGCAACATCCGGTTGGAATACGGTTCCGACTGCCGGCGCAATCATAACGGCAATTGCTCCGCAGCTCAATATCAAAGCTAATTATGATATTGACGATAAAAGAATGAAAATGATTGAAGCGTCATTTTTACGCTAATCAGAACAAAGACCGCTTTCATACTGATAATTTTGCCTGTTGTCCAAGCGTTGCTGCTCATTCTGCAATGTTATCTGAAAGCGATTGATTAAAGGTCTTATCGCATTTGCATAATTTGCATTCATATCATCGGTTATAACATCAGTATCTTCATCCGCGTTTGCACCTCTGGTTTGCAACACAGCCAGCTGTTCCTTTAATCCTTTTTTCAAAGTTGGAAGATAATAGTCCAAAACCGAAACATTAATTTGCTGATGCTGGCGCTCATGGCGTAAAACAACTTCATAAGTACAAGTTCCCTCATCTATATCATTGCTGATATAAATAACGGGATTACGATAACCGATAAAAACATCGACACTCGCCGGAATAACGCAGATTCTTCCATTGATACTGCGGGATACCGTATTTAAGGATACTGACCAATCAACGTCTACCAATGACAAACCGGCAGTAAACATCCCCTCTTCAGTCAAATTATTGCGGGCTGCCATTATGTCCAGATTTTCGCGGTCATAATCAAAATTATATGTCAATTTTCCGTAAGAACTACGCAAACGGAGCTGCGGTTTTATATTTTTAAAACGATCGCAAACATCTGCTTTCTTTTGCTTTGCTTCGGAAGTTTTATTTTCCACTGCCGAATCTGCTGCAGGCGTATCGTTTTTTATTGCAATTTTTTCCTGTGCGCTAACCGAATTATTTAAACAGGCAAAAATGCAAAATATTGATGTCAAAAATGTTTTTTTCATGTATGCTAGTTTATATAATATTTATTAACATTATGTTTAGAGTTTTTAAAATGGTTGTTTCAAAAATTTTAACACTGGCTGCTCTTTCCGCCATAATGGCAATTTCAGCAAAAGCCAATGACAGCGGAAGATATACCCGCAAAGCTGTACGCCCGAGTTTTTTTGTACCCGATAATGAATTTAACAAACAAGAGCATTTACCTGCTTTCCCGACAATTGATAATGGTACAATAAAAGTAAGCAGCGATGGACAAATTATGATAAAAAATGAAAATGAACCCGTTGCTTACAAAACGACAGCCACACAACAGAACAAATTAAAAAACAAAAAAAACAAAGAGGTTCATCTCCCCTCATTTGCAAGCAAATTGCGCAAACAAGAAAATAAATCCGCTGTCAATGAAGAGATTTATGACGATAATGACGAATTTAACGAAAACGCTTCTGAACAAAATTCAGATAATATCATAAACAACACTCCCATCAGTGTTAAAGCTCCCGTTAAAAAAACTTATACTGCTGAAGACGGATTAGGAAATGCCTTAAGTTCAGATGCCGCTTATTTGGCTAAAGAAAAAGCTTATGAGGAAGATTTAAGAGCTATGGCTAAAACCGGTTCCATGCCGGAAAACAGCAATCTGAATGCTGATTTGCAAAAAATGGATAGCGACATATCTTTCAGTGTTGATTAATTAATAAAAAAACCTCTGACAAATCAGAGGTTTTTTTATTATAAACATTGCTAATTAATACATTGTCGACAGAACATTTTTGAAAGTGGATAAATCTTCCAAAGCACGTCCCGTGCCTTTAACCACGCAAGCCAGCGGATTTTCGGCAATTGAAACCGGAAGTCCTGTTGCATTGCGCAGCACTTGATCCAAATTAGCCAAAAGTGCGCCGCCGCCGGTCAAAACGATACCTTTATCGACAATATCAGCAGCCAATTCCGGCGCAGTATTTTCCAAAGCGACTTTTACAGCTTCAACAATCTGAGCAACCGGATCAGCAAGACCTTCGGCTATTTGGCGTTCTGTAATCACAATTTCTTTAGGAACGCCGTTCATCAAATCACGGCCGCGGATCTCCACACTGCGTCCTTCACCTTCTTCAGGAGGACAAGCAGATCCGATTTCTTTTTTAATACGTTCGGCGCTGCTTTCACCGACCAACAAGTTATGATTGCGGCGGATATAGGATACAATAGCGGCATCCATCTTATCACCGCCTACGCGGACAGAGCGAGAATATACAATTCCTCCCAAAGATAAAACAGCCACTTCTGTTGTACCGCCGCCTATATCAACCACCATGCTGCCTGTCGGCTCTGTAACCGGTAAATCGGCACCTATCGCCGCTGCCATCGGTTCTTCAATTAAACGAACCTTGCCGGCACCCGCCGCATCAGCAGACTCTTGAATCGCTCTGCGTTCAACGGCTGTTGAACCGGAAGGAACGCAAATAATAATCAGCGGAGAAACAAAAGACCGGCGATTATGAACTTTGCGAATAAAATATTTAATCATTTCTTCGGCAATTTCAAAATCGGCAATAACACCATCGCTCAAAGGACGGATAGCAGCGATATTTCCAGGAGTACGACCAAGCATAAGCTTGGCTTCGTTACCTACGGCTTTAACTTGTTTTTTGCCGCGAATCTCTTCAATCGCAACCACTGACGGCTCATTAAGCACAATGCCTTTGCCCTTCACATAAACCAGCGTATTTGCGGTTCCGAGGTCAATAGCCATATCAGCGGACAGCAGACCCATTAGTTTGTTCCACATATAAATATTCTCCGAATTACAATCGTTATTAAATTTTTAGTTATTTTTTATAACATTACAGAAATTTGTGCAATCATTTATATTGTTTTTTCACATCATTTATAAAATTACTTTGACCATTATAACATTCGCAAAAAGTTAAATCTGCTTTGAATTTATTACGAAACCAGGTCAATTGGCGTTTGGCATATTGTCTGGTATGCAATTTTGACAACTCTGCAGCTTCTTCAAAAGAAACAGCTCCTTCAATTGCCGCCATCAATTCAGGAACGCCTTTAGCCCGCATAGCCGGTAAATTAACAGGCAAATCGCGGCTTATCAAATATTTAACCTCTTCAACTGCCCCTTGCATCAACATTTGTCCAAAGCGCATATCGCAACGAAAATCCAGCTCTTTTTTAGCGGGAAGCAAAGCTATGGTTAAGAAATCAGCTTCTGGGATTTTTTGCACCATGGGTTCTTTATACCATTCGGCGATAGAACGTCCGGTTGAACGCCAAATTTCATAAGCGCGGCGCACACGGGTCGCATCCATGGGATTTAACATTGCAGCGCCTTGAGGATCTTGGATTTGCAAGCAGTCATATAAAGCCTGCTGTCCGTTTTGTTCGGCAAAAGCCGCAACTTCTGCCCTTATTTTAGAATCTACTTCCGGAATCGGGGTCGTGCCGTTTATTAAATTATCCAAATACAAACCGCCGCCGCCGACGACAATCGGCGTTTTTTTTCGACTCCACACTTCCCGTATGGTTTGAACCGCTTGTTCAAGCCAAAGGCAAACATTACCATTAACGCTAACATCAAGATATTCATACAAACGATGTTCAACTTTGGCATAATCTTTAGCGGATGGAGCCGCCGAAATAACCGGTATTCCCTTATAAACCTGACTGGCATCGGCATTTATCACCACACCGTTCAGAGCCACAGCCAAATCAATGGCCAAACCTGATTTGCCGGATGCGGTCGGACCGCCTATAACAATTACATTTTTCGGCACGCTGCTTCCTCTACCAAAATTCTGCAAAGTTTTCCGTAAGTGCCGCCGGCATGAGCATATTGTTCAGGCACCAATGAAAGCGGTGTCATCCCAGGAGCCGTATTAATTTCAAGCAAAACAACTCCGTCTTTTTCGTTATAGCGCATATCGCTGCGTGACAAGGTTTGACAGCCGAGAGCTTCATGTAATTTTTCGGCATATTTCAATGCGGTTTGAAAAGCTTTTTGAGGAATTTGCGCCGGTATAATATGGTCTGTCGCCCCATCAGTATATTTGGCTTGATAATCATAAAAACCTTTTTTTGGACGCATTTCTGTAACTGTTATGGCTTTTCCACGCAAAACAGCCACTGTCAATTCCTGCCCTTCAATATATTTTTCAATTAAAATTTCGCTGTTTTCATCATCAAATTTTACTTTTTTTAAATCTTCAGCATCATTGATAATATAAACGCCGACGCTGGAACCGTCGCTTACCGGCTTTATAACATACGGCATAGCAATTTCAGTGCCTTTATCCACAAAATTTTTATACGATATTTTTTCTCCGTCCGGAACTTTTATACCTATAGAACGGCAAACCAGTTTGGTTAAGTTTTTATCCATGCCGATTGCCGAAGCTCTTAAACCGGAATGAGTATATGGAATTTGCAACATATCCAACAACCCCTGAATTTCGCCGTCTTCCCCCCAATTTCCATGCAAAGCGTTGAAAACCACATCGGGTTTTTCTTTTAATAAAACTTCCACAAATTTGCCGGCATCTGTCAAATCATGGCTTACAACTTCATAACCTTCCTGCTGCAAAGCTTTAACTATTTCTCTGCCGCCGGTAAGGCTTACATTCCGTTCGGCGGAAAAGCCGCCCATAACTACCAAAACTTTCTTTGACATTTGCGCAAATTCCTTATAATAACTTAATTCTGGTTGGCAATTTAGCAAAATTTTTTTGAGAATGAAAGATATTTTAACAAAAAAAGCCTTATTGGTGTTGTTCTTCTGTTTTTTCGGCATACAATCCGCAAAAGCTTTATCTGTGAAACATCATTTCACTGCCGTTGTCGGGCCTTTCAATGCAAGCACAGCAGATTTCAAATATGAATTGAACAATACATTTTATGCTGTACATTCAAACATCTACACTCATGGATTGTTTGATACGCTTTATCCTTTTTCCGCTCATTATGCCACAACCGGTTCTTCGAAAAATAACAAATTTAAAACCGACACATACAGCTATAAATCAAAATCGCGTTTTTCAACCCGAACCAAAGAAGTTATTTACAGTTCCAACGGCGTTCCTTTGCAAATCATAAGCAGTAAAAACGGACGCGAAAAAGTAAAAGAAATAAAAAATAAAGAAAATATAACTGATACAACCGACTTGCAGACCGTAGTCGCCAAAATTGTCCGACAGTATCACAAAACCAAAAATTGCAATGCCAAGATGAAAGTTTTTGACGGTAAAAGACGATTTGATGTTATATTTAAGGATTTGGGCTCTGATGAAATTGGCCAAGATGAAAAATCTCCCTATTTTGGAAAAGCTGTTAAATGTTCAATGTATATTGACAAGCTTAAAGAAGAAGGCGATGATTTACTGTGGAAAATGACTTCGGAAAGTCCGGTTTATTTTTGGATTATGCAGGACAATACCCGCAAAGCTCCGTTTATAGCCCGAATTTCGGTTGAAAAAACGCCGCTTGGTGAAATGAATGTTTATACTACAAAAATTGAGGTGAGCGAATAATGAAATCAGAATTATTACTGCCAGCAGGTTCGCTGGTAAAATTAAAAACAGCAATTCTTTACGGAGCCGATGCCGTTTATGCCGGAACGCCGGATATGAGCCTGCGTACACAATCAAAATTTTCACTCGAAGACATAAAAGAAGGCATTGATTTTGCTCACAGCCATGGCAAAAAAATTTATTTAACGCTGAATTTATATACCCACAACAGCGATGTAGCAAAATTGCCGCACTTTATTGACACCCTGCGTGAACTTAAACCAGATGGTGTTTTGGTTGCCGACCCCGGAGTATTTTTATATTTAAAAGAACACGCTCCTGAACTGAAGCGCTTTGTTTCAACTCAAGCTAATATCTGTTCTTATCAAACAGTTAAATTCTGGCAAAGTCTGGGGGCTGATTTGTGCGTTTTGGGACGTGAAGTTTCTTATGAAGAAATGAAAGAAATTCGTCAAAAATGTCCTGATATGGCACTGGAAACTTTTATTCACGGCGCAATGTGCATGTCTTATTCGGGAAGATGTCTTATTTCAAATTTTTTAGCAGATAGAAGCGCTAATCAGGGAAAATGCGCCCACTGCTGCCGTTGGCATTATCAATTGCATATACGCCTTAAAGACGGAACGGTAAAAGATTTAGAAATAAACGAACAAAATAAAAATATGTTTGAATATTTGCTCAAAGAAGATTTTCGCCCTGGGGAACTTTATGAAGTTGTAGAAGATGAACACGGCGGGTATATATTAAATTCAAAAGATTTATGCATGATGCCGAGGTTAGATAAAATTTTGGATTTGGGATTACACTCGCTCAAAATCGAAGGCCGCAACAAAACAGAATATTATGCAGCAATCACAGCCCGCAGCTACCGTCAGGCTATCGACGATTATTATCAAAATCCTCAAAATTGGAATAGCGAAAAATATATGGCGGAATTAAATACTTTACAAAACCGCGGATATTGTCTTGGTTTTTATGAAGGACATCTAACTAATATCAGCCAAAATTATGAATATACCCGCACTTTGGGAGATTGGCTCTTTGCAGGTTCTATTGTTAAGTGGGACGGCGATGACGCAATTTTTGAAATTCGCAATTTTATAAACAGCAATGAAGAATTTGAATTTTTAATTCCGAATAGTTTAGAAGTTATCAAATTAAAATTAAGCGAATTTGAAGATGCTGAAAGCGGCGAAATAACCCCAAAGGTTTCCGCTGGTCAGGAAAAGAAAATAAGACTGCGCCCGACTGTTTGGAATAAGCCTATTGCCGAAATTAAAAAATTATTGCCTCAATATGTTATTGCCCGCAAATTTATGCCCTTATCCGGCGAAAATGCAGCAATGCTGCAGCATAAAAAAGACGAATTTGAAATTATCTGCAAGTAAGGAAAAAGCTAGGCGCGGCGGAAAATGCCTTCTTCAATAGGAGGCAAAAATCCGCTGCGCCGTCCGACTATAAATTCCACACTGTCAACACGGGATAAGGCTGGTCCTTTATGGCATGAAATAAGCATTTCATCAATTTTATCATCTTCTCCGCTCATTAAAATTTCAACGCTGCCATCGGCTTCATTGCGCACCCAGCCTGAAATTCCGCCGATACGTTTTGCTTCATGCACGGCAAACCAACGAAACCCTATTCCCTGTACACGTCCTTTAATTTTTATATAGACTTCTTTCATTTTCTTAAAAAATTTTCAATAGCTGAAAGTTCGTTTTTCATATTCTGCCGGCGTTCTTCAGCTATTTCATCGTGTCCCCAGCGGTCTGCCTGACTGAGTTCTTCCAAATAAGCAGCATCAAATGCCTGTGCGGCGTTGATGTGGCCTTTTACCAAAGCTGCTGCTAAAAGTTCTGATTTCATATTCATTGAAGCCAAATAAAAAGCAGCCAATTCTTTATCGCTCATACCTTCCATAAAATGACGCAAACCAGTTAGACTGTTTTTATCAAGTTCTTTCACTTCAAACTTGTCCGTTGACGTATATCCAGCATTAAGGGTTTGATTGGCCCACTTCAGCACCGGAGCCCACAGTTGTTCCTGTTTTTCGGCAACCAAAGCATCTGTGTCCCAAAACAGCAATGAATCTGTTTTGGAAAATTGTACCAATTTCGAAATTATATCATCGCGGTGTTGTTCAATTTCGCACACTGCCTGTTCAAGTTTTTCTTTAGTCATTATTGCACCTATTTACTTTTTTAACCGGCGCGGATTTTAGCCTGATTATTTTAAAATGTTCTTAATAAGCCCTTTTGCTGTGTTTTTTATTTCTTTTGCGCTGTCTTTTACCATATCAATGCCGTTACTTACTGCCTGAGATGCACCTTGATAAGTTTTTTGAGCAGTATTGGCAACGCCTGTCGGTTTTGAAAATTTATTTTTATAGATTGTATTTTCCAAAGCCGTATAGCATGGAGCTGTATCTTTATCAAGCAGCATCTGTGCTCCGTTAAGAGCACCGCCGGTTGCAGCAATTCCGGCTATTGTTTTGATCGCCCCGCTTTCATCAATAGCTATTTTAGGCGACTGTAAAGTTCCGTTAACTTTTATCAAATTAGATAAAGCATGAACAATACTGACATTTGCAACGCCGCTGCGATAAGCATTTATATTGAAACTAAGTTTATCATTCCGCAAATTAAGCGTTCCGTTGCTTACCAAATTGAGTTTGTCTGAATCGATAGCTATTCCTTTTGGAAAAGTTATTTTTCCGTTTTCAAAATCAGCACGGACGACCGCGCATTTCAAGCTTACATTCTTACTTTTTTGAGTATCTATTTTCAAAAGATTGAGTAATTGCGATACAAAACTGTTAGTCAAAAATTTCAAACTTCCGCTTTGCAATTCTGATTTATCAACAATAGCAATGACTTGTCCGTTCAGATTGTCGGCCACGTCACGCAGCGTTGAACCGCTGCCATTCAAATCAATATAAGTTTGAGTGCTGCCGCCGGAAAGAAAACCAAAGTCATATTCATTTTCAACTAAAAATTCACGATGAATATCGTTCATCAATATCCCATCTGTCGTTCCTTTGATTGCAATGCTGTGAGAAGCGGCCGACACCACAGCCGTTAAACTTGCTTTTCCTTGCCCTAAATTAAAATCAAATGGTTTAATATTCAGCATGCCATCGTTTAAATTTGCTTGCAAATTAATATTTGCTAACGACAAATCAGAATCAACGACCAATCGTTTTAATTTCAACGAAATTTTTGCATTAACCATTTTCAGTAAATCATAAGGAATAACTTCTGGCGGAATAATGGCACTTGCCTGCGCCGACTTGATAAGTTCAATATTAAAGGCAGTAGGCGAAGAAGAATTTAAACTTTGCAAATCAAATTTATCACCTTCTACATAAGCGGTTATATACGGAATTTTTTCCGATATATTTGCACTTATTTTGCCTTTTAACAAATTTTTCACAACATTCAAATTTGTTATATCAAGATTAATCTGAGCAAGCGTAGCATTGCCGGTACCGATAAGCGTTGTTTCAGGAGCATTCATATTGCCAGCCGGATTATATATATTATAATCAAAAACCGCGCTTAATTTGTCAGATGTCAAATTTTTTATTTTAGCATTCAGCAGAGCTTTTATTCCTAATGCTTCAGCATCCAATTTTAATGGATATTCGCCCATTCCCGACAAAAGCGCAGACAAAGAACCAAGCTCGCCTTTGCCGTTAAACTCCATTCCGTTAAAAACTAAGCCCCAACTGACATTCATCGGGCTGTTTATTCCTTCAGTGTTAAAACTGATTTGATTGATATTCAGATTTATTTCTGATTTTGCTTTATGATCATAGTATTTAACAATTCCATTTTTTATTGCCACTTCACGCGCTACAAAATCAGACAGAAAATCCGCCATGCTGTCTTTTTCAGCCGCATTTGCCGATTTTAACAGCCAACCGCCTTCCGATATGGCTACAGATTTATCACCTGAGCCAAACGAAATATCCCAACTATTTTTTCCATCTTCTGAAGTTTCCAAATATATTTGAGGTTCCTTCAAAAGCGCCCTATCGACCACAATTTGTTTAGACAGCAACGGCAATAATGAAAAACGCAATTCGATTGTTTTAATTTTTGCCATCTGCGGATTTTTTGCCCAAGCAGGATTGGCAAAAGAAATATCATTGATTACAATCGTCGGTATTAATGAAATTCCCAAACTGGCCTCTCCGGCAATTGTTAATTTACGTCCGGTTTGTTCATAGACCATATTTTCGGCAAAGGTCTTATACTTGTTTAAATCAAAATTTTTCAGAAAAACATATACAAGAACCGCAATTGCCAAAATGACAACAAAAACTATCCCAAAAAGCCATTTTAAGAATTTCATTTTTCTATCCTTTTAAATTAAGTCCCGCTGTTTTTAAGCTTTCTTCAAAATAAGCCGGAAGCGGAGCACTGATAACGGTTTTTTTATTATATATAGCCGACAAATCGATTTTGTAGGCATGTAAATGTAATTTATCAGCAAACAGACTGCATTTGGCACGTGTTTGACCGCCAAAGTACTTATCATCGCCGACTATCGGACAACCTATAGACTCAAGATGAGCTCTGATTTGATGTGTGCGCCCCGAAAGAGGACTGGCTTCAATAAGGGCAAATTTTTCACCAACATTATCAATAACTTTATAAAGGGTTTTAGCGCTCTGCCCTTCGGGATTCACCTGCATTTTTTCGCCGATTTTCAACAACGGGGCTTTAATTTCGCCTGTTTTTTGATGGGGACAGCCGTTTACCAGCGCCAGATATGTTTTTTGCAATTTATGTTCGCGAAAAGCTTTAGTCAACATATCCGCTGCTTTGCGATTTCTGGCCAAAAGCAAAACCCCGCTGGTATCTTTATCTATACGGTGCACCAATTTCGGACGTTCTTCTTTTTCAAAAATCAGCGCGTCAAGCAAACCATCAACATGAAAACGCGTGTTTGTTCCTCCTTGCACAGCCAAACCTGACGGTTTATTTATAGCGATAATGTCATTATCTTTATAAATGACCAAACTCTGCATAAACTCAATTTCTTTAGGCAGCAATGTTTTGCTTTTTTCGGGCAAGGCTTCATCATTTTTAAGCGGCGGAATTCTTATCACTTGTCCGGTTGTTAATTTTAAGGAAGCCTCTGCACGCGCTCCATCCACTTTTATCTGTTTGGTACGCAGCAATTTTTGCAGTCTTCCCATTGTAATATTGGGATAATATTTCAAAAACCAGCGGTTAAGGCGCATTCCGTCATCGATTTCTTTAACTTTTACTAAGTCCACAGCCATATTTTCATCCTCTGCTCATTTGTTTTTTGAGCAATTCAAGTTGCATAAAATAATCTTCTTTTCCAGCTTTCAGCATTCTGTCTTTCAACTTATCACACCGTTCAATATGTTCTTCCATCGGCTTTAATTGTAAGTTTTCTATAAATTTATCAAAATCATCACCGGTTTTGAAAGACGGTTTATCTTTGCCGAATTCATATATTTCAATCGGAAATCCCAATTCAACCGCCTTTTGCACAAAATCGTCGACCGCACAAGACACATTGCCCGAAACATTAGGCATAACATGCAAAGGATTTCCCTTTGGATAGGGTGCTCCTTCGTGGCGAAAACGTTTGAACCGAGTAAAAGCATCATCATAATCAGCTTTGCGTTCCGCTACATTCATAGCGGCCTGATATTCGTCAACCAACATAACTTTTATATCTGTTTTATACCCTTTATTTTCCATCCACTCAATCATACTCATTGTCTGCTTAATTGCAGAAGTGTCATAGGTAATATTATATTGTTTTTTGATTGCTTCCGTAATAATTTTTTTATTAACGTTTGAAGCAAATTTGGCTATATCTTTATCGAGAAAATCTTTTTCCCGAACGTCAATATCAAGTTCTTTGGCATATTCGGCAATAACGTTGTCCGCCGAAATAATCACGCTGTTTTTAATTTTAGCTGCCAGAGTCGACTTTCCCGATCCCGGAGCTCCTACCAATGCCGTAAAAACTGGCTTTTTGACTGGAGTTTTACCTTCAAAAGCCATTTTTTTCATTTTTTCGAAAAAATAAATTTGTTCATCTTCAGCCAATTCAAGCATCAGTTTTCCTCCTGAGATTTATTTTTATTCTTTTCATATCTTAATTTATCAAAATACTCAATTCGCTTTTTGATTTCACGTTCAAAACCCCGTTCAACCGGCTCATAAAGTTTTACCCGTTTCATACCATCAGGAAAATAATTTTGTCCTGAAAAGCCATCGGCAAGATCTTGGTCATAAATATACCCTTCATGATACCCCAGTTGTTTCATTAACTTTGTCGGAGCGTTCAAAATATGCTTTGGAGGCATAAGAGAGCCTGTTTGCTTGGCTAAATCAAAAGCTTTATGCATTGCCTTATACACACCCGCCGATTTTGGCGCGGTTGCCAAATAAGCTACCAGCTGCATAATAGCCAAATCACCTTCCGGCGAGCCAAGCCGTTCATAGGTTTCCCAACAGGCGATAGCCTGTGTCACCGCATTTGGATCAGCTAAAGAAACATCTTCAACAGCAAACCGTGTCAGCCTTCTTAATATATATTTTGCATCTTCACCCGAAGTCAGCATACGCGCCGTCCAGTAAAGAGCGGCATCGACATCGGAACCGCGTAATGATTTATGCACAGCCGAAATCAAATTATAGTGGCCGTCGCGCCCTTTATCATACACCGGCGCGCGGGAACGTATAATATTTATAAGGCTTTCCTTATTAAATATTTCGCCTGATTTTGCATAATTAAAAACACTTTCAGCCATATTCAAAATGTAGCGGCCGTCACCGTCGGCAATTGCTTTCATTAAATCTCTGGCTTCTTCATCAACCGGCAGCTTGCGTCCGATTTCTTTTTCGGCACGCTGAAGCAAAACTTCAAAATCATCCGGTGTCAGGCGATTAAGAACAAAAACCTGACATCTCGACAATAACGCGGCATTAAGTTCAAAAGATGGATTTTCGGTTGTTGCTCCCACCAAAATAATCGTACCATCTTCCACATAGGGCAAAAAACCGTCTTGCTGTGATTTGTTAAAGCGATGAATTTCATCAACAAAAAGCAATGTGCCTTTACCTTGAGTTGTACGGCGGTCAATAGCATATTGAAACACTCTTTTTAAGTCGGCAACACCCGAAAACACTGCCGATATTTGTTCAAAATACAAATTTGTATGCTCTGCTATCAAGCGGGCTATGGTTGTTTTACCGCACCCCGGAGGTCCCCATAAAATAAAAGAACTGATTTTTCCGGCTTTAACCATACGCCCCAAAGGCGAATTTTCGCCGACAATATGATCTTGTCCGACGACTTCGCTCAAAGTCTGAGGGCGCAAACGATCTGCCAAAGGACGTTTTACTTGATGGGAAAAAAGCGTGTCTTCCATAATTCACCTACCGGCCGCCTCTGTCATATCCTATATTTGTTTGTTGTTTTTGATGATGGCGCGATGCCAATTCCTGTTTTTTTCGTTCTTCAATAACCTGCCGCAACTCTTCTTTGTTGGCTCTATTCTGCTGGCGGATATATTCCAAACTATCCTTATCTTCAACCGGAGCTTTTTCTTTTCCAGCAACAGCTTTATGTATTTGCTGCCCTATTTTAACCAGCTTGTCAACATTCATTCCGTCAAATCCGGCAACATTGATAACGCCGAATTGTTTGCCTCCGTTCAGAAAAATCTCAGTTAAATCAATATTCATCCCCCCTCGTGCTTTTTTGTTTTTAGGAGCTAAAATACGTTTTAATTCGGCTGCTGACGGAGGGTATCCCAAAGCTTGTGCAATTTGCTCCGGCGTAATAATGCATTCGCTTAAATCAAGTTCCAAAATATTAACACCGGTAAAGTCGACACCGCTGAAATCAACACCCCGCAAACTGACTCTGGTTAAATCAATTTTCTTCAAATCGAGCATCGTCAGATTTAAACGCGTTAAATCAAGTTTTTCAGGATAATATTTTGCAACAAATTCTATCAGTTGCTGAAGTTCTTCAAGACTGATATCATCTATTTCCAAATCCAACAAAATTGCATTTTGAAAAAAAGCATCGGTAAAAACGGCATTTTTCAAAATAGCGCCTGTAAAATTGGTGCCGATAAGTTGCGCGCCGGCAAAAGTAGCTCCCGACAAATCAGCTCCCGAAAGATCCGTATTGGTTAAATTTGCACCAGAAAAATCAGCCCCCCGCAAATTGGAGCCGGAAAAATTAACGCCTGACAAGTTAGCCGCAGAAAAATTGGCATCTTGTAAATTTTCGTGATCAAACTCTCCGTTTTCGAGGTTTTTACCATTAAATTCGATATTAAGCAGAGGTAAATCATCTTCATCTTCTTCAGGCAAAGACACAGCGTGCCACCCGCTATCATCGCCATCACCAGCCGGCGCAGTTTTTTTCGGATTATCCGCATCATCGTCAGAAACATCATCGTCTGTTTCTTCGTTGACATCTTCATCTTCCGCTAAAAATCCGCCGTTAATAAAGTCATCTTCATCATAAAACGAGCTTTGAGGCAAATCTTCTTCAAAATCTTCGTGAGGCGGAAAATCGTCATCTTCTTCAAGATATTGGTCTTGAGGAATTAAAGGAGCTTCTGCCGCCGCCATTTCAGCACGGGTTTTATCTCTGATTGCTTTCAGAGCGGCGATTTTCTTTTCTTTAGCAGCCATTTATCCCCCAAAAAATCTCGTCAAAACACTAATTCGTATAATAGCTTATTTTTTTGTCTTTTACAAACTTTTTATAAGCAATCGTCAAGATTTTCGGCTTCAATAATCTGAAGCGACACTTCGTATTTGAAACCGGCGCGAACCAATGTTGCCAAATCCTTTTGCCGATTAGCTCGGCGGCTTTCTTCATCAGAGCGGAAGGGACCTATTTTTTTCTTTGCCGCAAAACGTTTTGCCATTTCAGCCTCGTCAAATTCACGATTTTGTAAAATTTGATCAATAACGTCTTCTGAAACCCCTTTTTGCTGCATTTTTTGACGTATATACCGCTCAGGTTTGCCCGCTAAAAGATAGTTATCAATTTTGAATTCAGCATAACGGTTGTCATTTAAATATCCAAGCTCTTCAAAATGGGAAGTTATTTCATCAATCCATTCCTCGGCTTCCGTTCGGCTAAAATCAGCATCGCAGCGAGCGTAGTCCGAAACCTTTCGTTTTAAAACTTGACGAAGATTTGCTATCGACGAATCGAATCGCTCAAGATAGTAAAGAGCAATATTCTGCAGCCGTGTTTTAGTCATTTTTCGGATTCGTTTTGCAAATTTTGGTTCATTTTTTATTTTTTCAATCATAAAAAACCTATTTTCTTGCATTTTATATTAACTTCATGTTAAACAATAAATAATATTTTGCAATAAGAAACATGTTTTAACAACTATGGATTTTTGATAATGAAAAAATTTCTAGCCGTATTAGCTGTATTAGCTATGGTAAGTGCTTGCGCTTCCACCGAAGACCAAGCCGCCCCTAAAAAATTTAAAGAATCTCGTTTTGATGCGCAGCAGCAAATTAATCTCAAAGTTAACAAAGTTGAAGTCGTATCCGAGTTTGTTCCGTCTTTCACACGTCCGAACGTTGAACATTTGTTCCCTGTTTCAATTGAGAAAACAGCAATCAATTGGGCTAATGATCGTTTGAAAGCAGTTGATTTTTCATCCAACAAACAAGCTACATTCACTGTAAAAGACGCCAGTGTTACAGAAGAAATTATCAAATCTGAAAAACTGTTTGAAAAAGACAGCATTAAATATCGTGCAAAACTGTCTGTTGTCTTAAAGGTTAGCGACCCATATAAATTTTCAAGCGCTGAAACTTCTCTTGACGCGTGGAGAGAGTTGACAATTCCTGTTGACACACCTATTGAAGAAAAAGAAGTTTATTGGAAAAATATGGTCGATAAATTGTTTGAAGAATTTAATGCCCGTATGCAGCTGAATATTCACAAATATTTGAATATGTACATTGAAAACAGCCAATACATCGCTGAATACGAATAATTTCGGCTAGTTAGCGCAAGCCATTATCGAATCGCCCGCATTAAATTGCAATATCGGCATTTTAATGTTTTGGGCGATTTTTTTGCTTGCTTTTATAATGCTGCAACTGCCATAAAAAACAGCGTTAGAAGATTTCAGCGGAGCTTGCGAACTAAACTCAAAATATTCTCCAGGTTCAATTTCAGGAATTTCTCCTTGAAACCCCGGTGTAGTATCGGAGAAAGAATTACCGCAAGAATCGGTAATATTCCAGTCTTTGCCGACCAATGTAATTTTTTCATCAGAAGTGTTTTCAATGCAAAAATAATACCCCCATACAAACTCTTTGCCAGAAGCGTTTGTATGTGTATCAACCAATTCGGAGGCGGCTGTAATAACCAAGCCGTCTTCTTGCGTTGTAATCATTTCTTCCGTAGTTTGCATTGTTTAACCTTCTATTAACCTTTATTAAAAAAAGGTTATGCTGAGTCTGATAAATATGCAAATACGGAATTACTTTGTTCACAAAGTTATACACATTTAAATGATGACAATAATGAAAACAGATATCCTTCATTGAACCGGTGGAGGTGCTTATCAGCTAAAAACCGCATGGTTTAACCGCGATCGCCGGTGTGAAATGATGCTAACAGCATCTTTACATTCTAACCTCGGCATCGCAAGAGGGCTGCAAGGTATGAATATCCCCTGTAAACCGGAGGGCAGCAAAGCTTGCAATCACAAAAAAGGCTCTCTTTCGAGAGCCTTTTGCTTTTACCATGTATAGCTTATTCCTATCCCAGCAGAGAAAGAATCATAACTTGAGCCGTAAGTATAATTGCCCCAAGAATAGCCGTATATACTATCGTTAAAATGATAATTTCCACCAACTTCAATGCGAGATAAAGTCTGATCGTGATATGTGGTCAGTTCATTCATTCTTGAAATTTTAACATTATCATCGGCAGTTATGGTCTGTATTATGCTAGGTTTAACATAAACACGTCCATCAATATAATCTTTTTCTATTTTAACTCCCAATTCTGCTTCAAAATATTTTATATTATCCCAGTTATAATTTTTTCCCATATTATCAGAAGCAGAATCGAAGTTTAATTGAGTATAGTAAAAACCAATACTTGGGGACATTGTTAATTTCTTTCCGATATCATAAGTTTTACCATATTCAGTCATTAAGCCAAATTCAACTCCGTCCGTATCAAAAGACATTCCATCATCAGTGCCAATTTCAGCCTTTTGTCCCCCTCCATATACACTGGCAAACAACCAATGCATATTTTTATCATAGCGATAATATAATCCGCCTAGATAGCTATCAATTTTAATATCGCTGCCGATTGACGAATGAAGTTTAGTTCCTTTTCCCGATAAGTCATAACTGCCGTCACGATAAGAAACAAAGACACCTAATGTATTATTGATGTCATTTTGAAGGTCAAAACCACCTTCGACTCCCCAAATTTTGGCATCCATACTCACAGGTTTGTCAATATTAGCATTTTCTCCTTGTGTTAATACCCATGCATTGCGAAGTTTTTCTCCATTCCACGCATCTGATGCGATTTTGGTTTCCGAAACCTTATTATTAACATTTCGGAAAACGTTGCGAGTTTGTTCAACAGCTGCCTCATGCAAACCTACTCCCGCAATAATTTCCGGATTATATACTATTGCTTTGGAAGCAGCTGGTTTTCCAGGCTCCGGAAACGTAAATTCATCGTCAATAGATAATATCGGAGGAACAAAATCTACATAGTCTTTTTCATTATTTTCTTCTGTTCCGACCAAATACCAATAACTTCCTTGTGTTTCTCCATTTATATTATAGGCTACAGTCCATTTATACGGACTTCCGTATACTCTAAACACACTAGGGGTTGTTCCGTTAACATCATTTGGAGCTTCTATAAATAAAACGCTTGCTCCTCTGTTATCTTCTCTGGTTTTATCATAAACTACAACCTGTGTCGTTCCCTCTATTTGACCACTGATTGACAAAATATCTGCAACCCATTTATCATTATTTTTCAACACATCGACGTGAAGGAATGTGTCTCCGGATGCTGTATAATTTTTCATTTTAATTTTATCAGCATAGTCATTATATAAGTAGAACCAAGAATCATTCAGCGTTAAGCTTGTTACTGCGTCAGCATCAAAATCAGGCGCTTTATAATTATTTTTTGCTGTTGCAACAAAGTTTCCTCTACAATTATCACCACAACCATAATCATCAGTATATGGAGCTTTGTTAAAAGACAAAACAGCTCCGTCAACAGCGACTTCTCTAGCGTTAGAAATATAATTATTCATAAAGAATTTGCCGCTTCCATAACCTTTTATAGCAATATCATAAACCGCATTTTCTCCGGTTGCAATTCTTCCCATTATACTATCATTAAAGTATAAATTTCCTTTTCCTGTAATATCAAAAGTCAGCTTAACAGGTGTATTGCTCTCATTGTCAACAAATATCGCATTATACGCTTTGCCATATTCATTTTTTGCATAGTTACCGGTAAAATAATTATCTAAACCATTAGCAACAAACGTCATATCACCGCCAATGTACAGTGCGCCTCCATAAGCGTGTGTTGATGAGCTTTCCGCATAATTATTTATAAAGCTTCCTGTAATAGTATTTATACCGTTAGCTGAATGTATTGCTCCGCCTAATGCTTGCGGCGCTGAAACATAATTCCCAATAAAATTGCCATATATATCCGGCATAACACCTGTTTCCGCATTCATAATAGCACCGCCGTAAGCATAACTGCCTGCTTTAGCATAATTTCCGATAAAATCAGCCTGAATTAAAGGAATAATAATACCGCCTTCTACATTTTCATTACCTATTCTGGCAGCAGCGTTAAAAATTGCTCCTCCTCTAGCGTGTACTCCGCCTTCCACATAATTTCCAATAAAGGTTCCTTTTATTTTTTCAATAGTGCCGGTAAGATTAACAATAGCCCCTCCCCCGGAAATTCCATTTGAAAAAACATGATTTCCTATAAAATTAGCATTTATTTCCTTAAAGCTACTTATTAAATTAGCCAGCGCTCCGCCAGCGGCCCGTGCATCACTGCTCGGTTTTTGGTGATTTACAGAATTGCCTATAAAATCACCTACCAACAAATTTACGCTTCCAGGCATGTTATAAGAGGCTCCGTTTTGCATGGCTCCGCCATATCCCACCGGATCGGATGTTCCAAGTTGCAGTTCATTACCAATAAAATCAGCTGTTAATTTTTCTATTTTTCCTCTGTTTACAAATGCACCAGGACTTAACCAATTTGTTCCTTGGGATTTATAAAAATACCCAGTGTATTCATCTATATTACTTGAATTGTCTTGTCTGGTATTATGAACTTGTCCTAACTTATCTTCTCCAAGAAAATCAAGAGATATTTTTTTATACACCGGAGAGGTTGTCAAATCATCGTTAATTTTATAAAAAACAAAATCATTATCATTCACAGAAGCAGGAGCATCAAATGTTATGCTGTACCCGCTATTTATCGAAGATTGATTTTTTTCATAGGCTTTATCAAGTGAGGGAACATATTTATTAAAATCATACAAAACGGTTTCGCCTGAAATGGCTGCACTTGAATATAAAAATGGGCTAAGAGCTAATAATTTTGCGTAATTTTTAGTTTTCATGATAGTCTTCTCAAAATAGTTATAATTATTTTTTAAGTATTTAAATCAAAGAACAAGACTCGCATGGAGTCTTGTTCTAAAAAGCATACAAATTTAATCGTTATCTTCACTTGTATTCGTGACAACAGGCTTTTTAACCTCTTTTTTCTTTTGCATAAACATATTTGGAACCGGCTCTTGTTTGCCTTCTATTTCCATCTGTGGATTAACAAAATTAATGGTTCCTTTTTCATAGAAATAAAAATCACGGCGAATATTTGCTTTGTCCTTTATAGACAATTCATTCCACTCTTTTTCGCTCATATCATAAGGATAAGTTTCTTTTGGACCGGTATTGCATGCGGACAGCAAAACAACAACACTCAGCAAAGCAACATTTTTCAGCATCTGTTTTTCCTCTCAAAAAATCATAAACAAAACAAATTTTAGGCAGCTATTGCATTTGTTTCCAAAATATTAAGCAATTTTTTCGTAGCGTCATCAGCGGAAATATTTTGACAAATAGCATACTCACTGGCCAAACGATCTAAAGCCTGTTCATAAATCTGTCTTTCGCTGTAAGACTGTTCCGATAAATTTTCGCGACGATACAAATCACGCACCACTTCGGCAATAGCTACCGGACTGCCGGAATTAATTTTATTTTCATATTCCTGTGCGCGGCGCGACCACATAATTTTTTTAACTTTGGCTTTTCCTTTCAACACTTCCACAGCATCATCCATAACCGATGTTTCGGAAATTTTGCGCAGACCATTGCTGCTGGCTTTTGCCAAAGGGACACGCAGTGTCATTTTATCTTTATCAAAATTAACAACAATCAGTTCCAATTCGGATCCGGCAACATTTTGAGTGTATATATCGGCAACCTTACCAACGCCTTGTGCCGGATAAACCACATATTCACCAGAATTAAAAGCAATTTTAGATGTTGTTTTTTTAATCATATTAAATTCCCACCGTTCAAAATTTAAAAACCTTTAAAGCCTTGTTTTCCGCAAGACAGGTGACAATATACCATATTTTGCCCCCTAAATCCAGTAGTTTTTTAATTTTTGTCAAGAGCGCTTAATTTTCGGAAAAAGTCCAGTTTGACGCAAAGCTTCTCCCAATACCATAGTGGCAGACACAGCCACATTTATAGAACGGGCTTTTTCCGTCATCGGAATAAGCAGCCGCGCATCAACGGTTTGGTGAACCTGTTCGGGAACACCGGCGCTTTCACGTCCTAGTAAAATAACGTCATTTGCTTTAAATTCAAATTCTGTATAAGGACTGGAAGACTTTGTCGTCAATAAAACCAACCTTCCATATTCATCGGGATGAGCTTCGGCATAGGCCATAAAATCCTCCCACGAGTTATGGCGACGATATTTTACCAATTCCAAATAATCCATACCATAACGCCTGAGGGCATGTTCACTGAACAAAAAACCGCATGGCTCAATAATGTCCACTTCTACCCCGACACAGGCACCAAGCCGCAGCATGGTGCCTGTGTTTTGCGGCATATCAGGCTGAAAAAGCGCCAAACGCATTTTAGGCTCCTTTTAAAACAGAAGTTGCAACTTCCGCATCAAAACAAATTTTAACTCCGTCAATGTCTGCCAGAGTTCCCTGTTGGCAAGAAGAAATAACTTTAACAGCCAACACCTGTTCAGCGATATAATTTTCGTTTTCTTTTAAGGCAACAGCTAAATTTTCATCAGCCGTATGCCAATTCAAAACAATGCGATCGGAAATATTAAAATTCTTATCTTTACGCAAAGTTTGAACCAAACGGACAAAGTCGCGTGCCATGCCTTCGCGCTTGAGTTCAGGCGTTACATTTGTATCAAGCAGAACCACCGCTTTGTTATCAGCAAAAGCTTGTCCGGCGATACCTTCTTTCATTTCCAAACGCACTTCAAATAAATCATTATTCAAAGTTTGTCCGCCAATATTCAAACTACCATCAGAGCTTAACTCCCATTGTCCCTGCTTATAAGCAGCCATAACAGCTCCCATTGCTTTCCCCAAAGCTTTACCTAGCAAAGGCGTATAAAGATATATTTTTTTATCAGCATAGTGAGCAAGATTATCGTCGAAACGAACTTCTTTTACATTCAATTCGTCTTTAACAATTTCCTGATATTCGCCGCCGAAATGTCTGCCCACAACTGTTAAGCTGTTCAAAGGCAGGCGGTTGCGCAAATTTTTCTCTTCACGAATAAATTTGCCGGCAGAACACAGTTCTTGCAGAAAATCCATTTCTGACATCAAAGTTTCGTTGGTTTCAACAGCTGACAAATCTGGATAATCAGCTAAATGAACCGACTCGCCTCCGGTTAATTTTTGATATACGTATTCACAGGTAAACGGCATTAGAGGAGCCATAATTTTGCTTAAATTTGTAAGCACTGTATACAGCACATCAAAAGCCATGCCGTTTCCTTCCCAAAAACGGTCACGTGTGCGGCGAATGTACCAGTTATTCAAAATTTCCATAAAAGATGAAATTTCATTGCAGGCCATTGCAACATCATAAGTTGACAGGCCTTTCTTAACAACAGCTGCCAAATGTTTTAATTTTGCCAGAATATAATTATCCAGAGATTCTGTTGACGAGCTGACTTCTTTGGCTTTATAACCTTCGGCATTTGCGTACAATGTGAAGAAATAAAAAGCATTCCACAATGGAATTTGCGCTATGCGGGCTGCCTTTACAATTTCTTTGCCTTCTTGGTCAACAGCCAAATTTCCGCCTTTCAAAACCGGAGAAGAAACCAAGAACCAACGTAATGTATCCGAACCGATTGTATCCAAAACCATTGTCGGATCAGGATAATTTTTAAGGCGTTTTGATAACTTTTGTCCGCCCTCAGCCATCAGCAGTCCGGTGCAAATACAATTTTTGAAAGCTGGTTTATTATGAAGCGCCGTTGACAATACAGTCAAAGTATAGAACCAACCGCGGGTCTGATCCATTGCTTCAACAATAAAATCAGCAGGAAAATGTTCTTCAAACCACTGCTTGTTTTCAAACGGATAATGAACCTGCGCATAAGGCATTGACCCAGATTCAAACCAACAGTCAAATACGTCAGATACGCGGCGCATCATAGTCTGTCCGGAAGGATCATCAGGGTTCGGATAAACAACATCATCAATATAAGGCTTATGCAAATTATTTACGCTAAAACCTGTTTTTTCTTTGATTTCGGCAACCGAACCGAAAACATCAATCCGCGGAAATTTAGGATTATCCGATTTCCAAACCGGAATCGGCGTACCCCAAAAGCGGTTACGGGAAATCGACCAGTCACGGGCGCCTTCCAGCCATTTGCCGAAACGTCCGTCTTTAATATGTTCCGGAACCCAATTGATTTGCTGATTGTTTTTAACCATTTCATCACGGAAATCCGTTACTTTTACAAACCAGCTTGACATAGCTTTGTATATCAAAGGAGTGTCCGTGCGCCAGCAAAACGGGTATGAGTGTGTATATTGTTCTTTTTTAACCAACAATCCATTAGATTTTAACCATTGCATAATTGGTTCGTTAGTTTCAAAAACCTGTTTGCCTTGATACTCAGGAACTTCTGCAGTAAATTTACCAGCCTCATCCACAGGGCAGACAATCGGAAAGTTTTCATCATAAGCGCGGCAGGCTTCAAAGTCATCTTGTCCGAATCCGGGGGCAATATGAACAACACCGGTGCCATCTTCAACCGATACAAACTCACCGCTTAAAACTTTAAAGCAGCCTTTTGATTTCAAATGCTTAAAATAAGGGAACATCGGCTCATAGCTCAAACCGATTAAATCGGATCCTTTTAGCGTCTGAACTTTAACTGCATGTTCCAGCTGTTTTTTGTAGCGTCCCAGCAACGCCTCAGCCAACACATATTTTTGACCGTTTTCTTCCATAACGGCGTAGGTAATGTCTTTGCCGACAGCCAACATAAGGTTGGAAGGCAAAGTCCAAGGCGTAGTTGTCCAAACTAAAATATTCAAACCGTTTTCCAGTTTGAACAAAACCGTAATTGCGTTGTCTGTTTTATCCTGATACCCTTGATTGACTTCAAAGTTTGATAACGGGGTTTCAGCCGCCCATGAATAAGGCAGAACCCTGTAATCTTCATAAACCAATCCTTTTTCATACAGTTGTTTAAAATTGGAAATAACACTTTCCATAAAAGGAAGATCCATAGTTTTGTAGTCATGATTAAAGTCCACCCAACGCCCAATGCGTTTGAACATATCAACCCAAATTCCAGAATACTTCAAAACATCCGAACGGCAAAAATCATTAAATTTTTCCACCCCGAAAGCTTCAATTTGCTTACGTCCCGAAACGCCGAGCTGTTTTTCGGCTGACATCTCTGCCGGCAACCCGTGACAATCCCATCCCAAACGGCGTTCTACTTTTTTGCCGCACATTGTTTGAAAACGAGCAACCACGTCTTTTACATACGACACCATGATATGTCCGTAGTGCGGTGTGCCATTGGCAAACGGAGGACCGTCATAAAAAACAAACTCAGCGGCGCCATCGCGATTATGCACTGATTTTTCAAAAGTTTTGTCTTCTTCCCAAAAATTGAGAACTTCTTTTTCTAATTCTACAAAGTCAGGCTTTGCCTTAACTTCCGGGTAATATTTGGTCATTTTGAACCCCTGTCTAACAAATAAATTATTGAACGGATTGTTTTTGAAAAAATAAAGAATGTATAAAGAAAAGCATATCCCCTAAGGGATAATAATCGAATTTATATGTATTATGCTTTTAAGCATTGATTTTTCTTCCTTTGAACTGCGGATAAATTTAATACAATATATATGACAAGTCAAGTTTTTATAGAGAAGCATAAAACATCATAAAACTTGACAAAAATATAAAAACAGCATAATATTTGTCTATAAAATATTTTTATGTCAAATTTAAATTATTATCTGCGTATGAATGCATTTTTTAAATTTATCGGTGCTCATGATGAAAAAATTTCAAAAGTAGAGTTAAGCGTTATTGCCTGCATTGCAATATGTGCCTGCTTTCTTTTTATTTTTTCTTTGTCATTGGAAGACAAAAAATCGAGTGTTGCTTTGTTTTTTATGATTATTTTAGGACTGCTTTCCCTGCGGTTTTTCTTAGTGTTTTTGGCGAATTACATAGCATTCGGCAAAAAAATCAAAGAAGCAGAGAAACAGCTTGAAAAAAAGTTTGGAAAAACTAAAGACGATTTTTTGAACAAGACAAACGCCGAATTTGCTGTAATAAACAGAAATCTGCAAATTGATGCCGTCAAATTCGGATTGTTGTTTCTTCCGGTCGGCTTTTTAGGATGGCAGGTTGATTGGTGGCCTATTTTTCACAATGTAAAAGAATGGCTCGCCTCTTTGGTAAATATTTTCATTGGAATGTTTACCGCATTATAATTAATTCTGTCTAAAATGTTAAAACTGCGAAATCATAATTGATCTCGCAGTTTTTTTATAATCTGTTTTAAAATTGAAAATGCTTTATACGTTGACCAAGATGCAAAAAAATGATACAATTATTTATTGAATTTAATTTGAAAGGCTTAAAATATGAGCGAAGCTGCAAAAAAAGGCGTTGATATCGCCACCACTTTAGCAAAATACGGCATAAAAGGCGCCGGAATTGCCATACGGTGCGGAGCGAGAGCATCGGGAGCAATGTTGAGCGAAGTAGGCAGTATGGCTTCTTATTTTTCAGGTTGCAGTTTAGGAAACAGCATAGGGAATTTTTTAATATCCGAATCTCAAAAAGCCCTTAATTCCGTAACTAAAAAAGCAGAAAATATCGGCATTTCCGGAATTAACGCATTAGCTGCAAAAGTCAAGAGCAGACTTTAATGAAAAACGCTGAAGATTATCAGGTTATTGTCGCGGATGACGGCAAAATTGCCGTTATTATTTCTGCTTGCAATGGTCTACCCTCTTCTCATCCTTATATCTTATATAAAAAGGAGCTGACAGCAGCTTTACTTTATAGAACAAGCGCCGATATTATTGTCTTGGATAAATTGCACGAACAAGCGATGAAAATTTTTGAGAATGCCGACAAAGTTGTTGTAATTGAAGCCGATTATGCAAGCAAAACTGCTGTTTACGATTATGAAGCCAGAATTATACATGAATAATTTCGTCTGGTAACTTTTATTTACTTAAGATTAAAAAAATCCCCTTTTGCATAAAAGCAAAAGAGGATTTTTTTAGTGTTCAAAGTCAACGGAATAAGCCACATTGTGCACAACAGATTCAAATGATGGTTGTTTTTTTATCGAATCGACGATTTCTTTCGATACTTCGCCCATCAAATCACCGTTGTTTGAAAATTTTTGCCACTCAACGCCGTTTCCAGCTAACAAATACTCTTCAGTAACCACACTTTTGTGTTTTTTGATTAAAGTATTTATTTTTTCGGTAACAAAAATCACCTGTGAATACTCATTTGGCAAAATTTTCATTCCATCAAAAGAGTACATTCCCCAACTTAAATTTTGTTGATACATAATGGCATGTTTACCATAAACAATTTTAAAGTTTTGGCAAGGACCTATAACTTTGCCTGATTCTGCTAAAAGCACATACGCTTTGCCATCTTCGTCTTCAATTGAAAAATATGGCTCTGAGTCATTTTCACAAAAGATAACCGATGATTTTTTCACTTCAGGCAAAATACTGTCACCACTGACAGTAAAGAGGTCTATACTACTGTTGTCATAGTAATAAGCCACAATGTAACCAGCTTTTTCTTCGACACTGTAATACTTGGCATCACGAAAGACAACACCCATACTGTCACAAATTCCAACTTTTTTACAACCATCCACGCGTTCAACATAAGATGTAAAATTGGTTTTGCCGATTTCTGCGTAATCCTTTTTTTTGTCATGAAATGTCAAAAAACCGACAATCAAAACAAATGCCAAGAAAATAAATATTTGCTTCATAAATTGCATAATAATTAGTATTAAAAATTTTTATTGTAAATTATGATACATCGTTTTTTATTTTTTTGCAAGCAGTTAGACAAAAAAATATCAATTTCAAGGTTCAAAAACTTCTCCACAAATACACGGAACGGGAACGCCAGTTGTAAATGGAAAGCTAATAGGTAAAAGATTTAAACGTCGAACCGCCCAAAAAGCAGCAGCCTGCGCATCTATAGCATCTACATTCCACCCTTTTTCGGCAGTTGTTTTAACTGTTGTTTCAGGCAGCCTTTGTCTTAAAAAACGCATTAAAGTCGGATTTTTTGCTCCGCCGCCGCAAACATAAACTTCTATCGGCGG
>UQMA01000006.1 GCA_900542055.1 uncultured Azospirillum sp.
AATTATTGGCTAAATAAGCATAAAAATCATCCATATTCTCACCGGTTGAGGCCGATACCATAAAGGTTTCGGCAAAATGACCATATTCATTAAGCTGCGCAGCCAGCGGCAAAAGCGAGGCTTTGGCGACCATATCAATTTTGTTCAAAACCAAAACCGCGGAAAGTCCTTGTTTGTTCAATTCATCAATAATCGCCCGTGTTTCATTGTCAAAACCGCGCTTTGCATCAACCACCAATACTAAAATATCGCCATCTTTCGCACCAGTCCAAGCCGAAGCAACCATAGAACGGTCTAAGCGCCGTTTAGGATTAAAAATTCCGGGGGTATCCTGAAAAATAATCTGTGTATTCCCATAAATCCCTATACCTTTAACGGTTGTGCGTGTTGTTTGCGCTTTTGGCGTTACAATAGAAACTTTAGATCCGGCAAAGTCGTTGGTAATTGTGGATTTTCCGGCATTCGGCGCACCGATTAACGTAACAAACCCGCAGCGGGTCGGACAATTATTTTCGACGTCCATGCTTTACTCCCAATTGTTTTAACAAATTTTCAGCTGCACTCTGTTCTGCTGCTTTTTTATTATGTCCCTGTCCGGAGGCTTCACCATGATCTTTTATATTTACTTTCATCAGAAAAAGCGGATCATGTTCGCTTCCTTCACGCCCGATTTCGCTATAACGCGGAGTTTCCCAACCATGACCGTGGGCAAATTCCTGTAAAGTTGTTTTTGCGTCTTTCGGAGGTGTAGTATGCGTATTAATCAACGGTCCCCAATGTCTTTGAACAAAATCTATTGCCACAACGCTTCCGGCATCAAGAAAAATAGCACCTATAACAGCTTCGCCCACATCACACAACACATTTTCATTGTTGCGGATATCGATTCCCTCAGCGTGAATAAAATGATCCAAACGCAATTCCAAAGCTATTTCGGCAACTGTCTCTTTGCACACCAAAGCAACAAAACGCTGTGACAAACTTCCTTCCGGTTCGGCCGGAAACAAACGGTAAAGCATTTCCGCAACCGATACCCCCAAAACCCTATCGCCCAAAAATTCCAGACGCTCATAATTTTCAGCCAGATGCGGCGTAATGCTGGTGTGGGTCAATGCCTGCTGCAGCAAATGTTTATTATTAAATTTATAGCCTAAAATATCTTCAATATTTTCCATTTTCTTTCTCTTATGCTATTTTACTGAACAAACGGCGCCAACGGATTTTTTTGCCCCATGTCCATGGTTTGTACCATGCGCCTTCTTGCGGATCATAAGAAAAGAACAAAACGCGCGCTTTTCCGACTAAGTTTTCAAACGGAACAAAACCGACATGAATACGGCTGTCATCTGAGCGGTCGCGATTATCGCCCATAACGAAATAATTGCCTTCCGGAACAGTCACTTCCGCAAAATTATCATCATTTTCATTGTCCGAAATTTCTAAAATAGTATGTTTCAAACCGTTTGGCAAAGTTTCTTCATATTGATGGTAACGTTCCGCATAACCAAAGTTATTGCGTACCACAAAATTTTCTTTTTCGGTACGAGGCTGTTCAACGCCGTTAATAAACAAACGTCCTTTCTCAAGCTTTATTTTATCTCCGGGAAGTCCTATAATTCTTTTGATAAAATCTGTGCTGTTATCCTGCGGATATTTAAATACCACAACATCGCCTACTTTAGGCTCATCTGCCCAAATACGTCCCGAAAACAAAGGAATGCTGAAAGGAAATGAATGCTTTGAATAACCATAAGTATATTTTGAAACAAACAAAAAATCACCGACATACAAATTCGGATACATGGAACCGGAAGGAATTTTAAACGGCTCAAACAAAAAACTGCGAATAAACACAGCAATAACAATCGCATAAACAATTGTCTTAACCGTATCTGACAAATTTTCTTTTTCTTCCATTTCGGTATCTCCATTCAAACTTCTAAAATTACGACAGCCTGTGCAAAAGGATAATCATCTGACAGACTGACCAATATATTTTTAATTTTTCGTTCTTCGGCCATTTCGGCGGCCTTTCCCGACAAACATATATAAGGTTTGCCGTTTTCATTATGTAAAATCTCAATTTCCACCCAAGACAAGCCGTAATTGAACCCTGTTCCCAAAGCTTTGCTGAAAGCCTCTTTGGCGGCAAATCTTTTGGCTAATGAAGCATAATATTTTTTTTCGCTGTTCTCCGGCGGCAATTCCCGTCTTTCATTATTGCCGTAACACCGTTTTAAAAAGCGTTCGCCAAAACGCCGATAACTATCGGCAATTCTTTCAATATTACATATATCGCTTCCCAAACCTGCTATCATTTAATCTAAATCCGCAAAACAAATTTTACCTTAATTTGACCTTGCAACATAGCTGACGACTTTAGAAGCTTTTAACGCTGCAATAACTTCATTTAATTGATCAACATTTTTGACTTCGACATCGAGAATAATTTCAAAATAGCTGATTGTACGATACACAATATTTAAATTTGCAATATTGGTATTAAATCTGGCTAAAATATTCGAAATCTCACCCAAACTTCCGGGTTCATTTGACAACATCAATTTCAAACGTCCGGTATGCATTTCGGTGCTTTCAGTTTTTCCCCACGAAATATCCAGCCATCTTTCCGGTTCATTAGCAAATTTTTCAAGAGTTTTACAGTCCATCGTATGCACGGCAACTCCTTTTCCGGTAGTAACAATACCGACGATTCTATCCCCCGGAAGCGGGTGGCAGCAACCGGCAAAATGCATAGCCATCCCAGGAATAAGACCTTCAATCTGCAATGGAGATTGCTCTTTTTTCTTCAGTTTCTTGAAAGCAGGAACCTTAATGGCCTGAACAACTTTTTCCAACTTGGATTGTTTATAAGCCGGATAAACCGCCTTCATAACATCCCAGCCTGTCACTAATCCTTCGCCGACTTTAGCATACAAATCATTAATTGATTCAGCTTCAAAATTCGGCAAAACATTAACTAAACCTTTTTCCGAAAATTCAAGTTTTTCACCTTTAAACAGCTTTTCGAGAATTTCCTGTCCCAGCACAATAAACTGATCGCGTTTATTGGCACGGACATAACGTCTGATTGCGGCTTTTGCCTTTCCCGTAACCACAAAACGCTCCCACTCTGTTGATGGGTGCTGCGCTTTGGAAGTCAAAACCTCAACCTGATCTCCGTTTTGCAAAATAGTTCTCAGAGGACGGATTTCGCCGTTGATTTTTGCACCTACACAAGTATCTCCCACAGACGAGTGAACAGCATACGCAAAATCAACCGGCGTTGAATTAACCGGCAAACCGATTAAATCACCTTTTGGAGTAAAGCAAAAAACCTGATCATTATACATCTCAAGTTTTGTGTTTTCTAAAAATTCTTCAGGATTTGAAGCCTGATCAAGAATTTCCAGCAATTCTCTAACCCAACGGAAATTTTTGCCTTCTGCCTTTTGCCCTTGTTTATACGCCCAGTGAGCCGCCACGCCTTTTTCGGCTATTTCGTGCATTTCAAAAGTGCGGATTTGTATTTCAATGCGAGTGTTTTCCGGTCCGATAACGCCTGTATGGATTGATTGATAGCCATTGGGTTTTGGGGTGGATATATAATCCTTAAAACGGCGGGGAACCATATGATATTTGCTGTGAACAATGCCCAAAGCCTGATAACATGACGCAATATCCGGCACGCAAATACGAAAAGCCATAATATCGGACAATTGCTCGAAAGAGGCATTTTTTTGCTGCATTTTGCGCCAAATGGAATACGGAGTTTTTTCACGTCCGGTAACCACACATTGAACGCCGTTTTCATCCATGTCTTTTTTTAAGGCTTCAATAATTTTCGGAACAATATTGCTTCCCTGTTCGCGTAAAAAATTCAAGCGAGCGACAATTGAATCATGAGCGTCTTTGTACAATTCGCGGAATGCCAGTTCCTGCAGCTCGCTTTTAACTTCTTCCATACCGATACGCTCGGCCAAAGGAGCATAAATATCGAGTGTCTCGCGGGCAATACGCGAGCGTTTCTCAGGTTTGAGAAAATGCAAAGTGCGCATATTGTGCAGACGGTCGGCCAATTTTATCAGCAAAACTCTGATATCTTCAGACATTGCCAAAAGCAATTTACGAAAATTTTCAGCCTGTTTGGTATAAACCGATTTTTGTTCAATCATTGCCAATTTGGTCAAACCGTCAACCAGCATCGCCACTTGATCGCCAAACAATGAACGAACTTCTTCAATGGTTGTGTCTGTATCTTCAACCGTATCATGCAGCAAACCGGCAATAACCGAATTGCAGTCGAGCTTAAATTTTGTTAAAATGCCGGCCACTTCAACCGGATGAGAATAATAGGGATCGCCTGAAGCACGCAATTGAGCGCCGTGTTTTTTCATTGCAAACACATAGGCGCGGTTCAATGCGTCTTCATCGGCATCAGGGTCATAAGATTTAACCAATTCCACTAATTCATATTGTCGCAGCATCCGTAGCCAGCTTTCAAAATATTATTCGTCAAAATCGCCCATATCGTCATCAGCGCCCATATCTGCGCCATCGCCGAAACCTAAATCATCGTCTTCACCCAAGTCATCATCGGCAACATCACTGTCATCGTCCATTGGTGCATCAAAATCAATATCATCATCACTGCCGTGAACCTGCATATTGTCAGCCATTTCATTATCAAGCAGCAATCCCGAAAATTGTTCGTCAAGTCCCGAAAGTTCTTTTTCGGCAGCCATAATTTCCATTTCTTCTTCTTCGGGCTCTTCAACCTCAACATATTTCTGCAAGCCCATTACCAAAGACTTTTGCAAATCTTCAATATTAACTTTTTCTTCCGCTATTTCGCGCAAAGCAATCACCGGATTTTTATCATTGTCGCGAGAAACCATAATCTGTGCGCCGGAAGAAATATCTTTAGCGCGTTGGGTTGAAATCATAACCAAGTCATAACGGTTTGGAATTTTATCAATGCAGTCTTCAACTGTAACTCTTGCCATTTTTGTACCTTTTCTTTGTAGTTAAAACCATTTTATCGGTAAATATATCCCTGTTTTTAAAATTCGGCAAGAAAAACCATACAAAAGAAGAGCTAACTATTTGTTTTTAATTCATATAAATTGTCTGTCCTGCGATTCGTCCGCTGCCTTCGCGCAATGCCTTTTCTATTTGTTTATAGTTTTTCTTAACTTCAAGCATATCCTGCAAAGGAGCCTTATATCTTTCAATCATAGCCTGCATTGTGGCGGCGACAAAAGGAGCGGTTTTATAATCAAAAGAATTTAACATATCACCATAAGTATTTTTGCGATAAAGCAATATCGTTTGCAACTCAATTTGGCTCATATTCAACAGTCGATAAGCCTTTACCGTTTTGTCGCATGTATACGCCCATTCATTTTCACTGAACCCTTGTTTAGCAACAATTCCGGCGAAATCACGATTCAATCCGGCCAATCGGGCTTTTTGCACAAACCTTGAGCAAGGCGACACCAAATCTTTCAGCATTGGAACTACTGCGCCTTTTCCCTGTGCTTCTTCCCAACGGTCAAGCAAGTTTCCTGCTTCTATAAGGCGCGTCTGCGCCTGCAAATCTTTATCAAAAAATTTAAGTTCGTCCAATGTGGCTATAAAAGCCGAAATATCCGCTGTAGTTAGAGGAGAATTTTCATTTGGAGATATCGTTCTCAAACGCGATGACAGCGGATTTTCCACAGATGCCCCCGGAGCATAATCTTCAGGTCGAACAGCTCTTGCTATGCTGTCCAGCATTTTCGGACGATATTTGTTTGCCGGCTCCGGCATTTTTTGTGGAATTTCAAGTTCATCCATTGAAAAATTTTCAGGCCACGCTTCAGGCATCAGCAAAAAATAAAAAGCGGGAGACAGCATTTCAATATTTTCAATATCGGCAACTTGCGGCGCTATACGACTGGGAAATTTATTCTTTGTTTCCTTTATCCCCGGCATATTCAAAATTTTTTCCGATATCCCCGGAACAGTGTGCAAATAAGGACCGATATATTCATAAGTTTGCGGCGGCAGACTTTTAATCATCTCAAGCAGATCATCTTCTCCGTCCCATTTCAGTCTTTTGCTGCGCATTCCGTATTTTTTTATTGTTGCCGCAAAAGGACGATCAAATTTATTGCCTATTTTCCAATAATAATCAAATTTTCGGTCATAAACAGGAGCCGGACGAAATTGTTTGCGCAGTTCTTCTATTTTCGGCAGTTTTTCATTTAAATCAATTTTAAAACGATCGGCAAAATCCGACGGCGCCACGGCTTTAACCTCGGTGCAACACAAAAAAACAAACGCTACATATGTCAAAAATCGGCATTTCATACTTTTTACCCTTTTATTTTCAATAATATAATCTAATATCTTTAATAAAAAGTAACAGCAAAAGAAAAAACTAGACTCGTAAAAAATATTGCTTTACTATACGCGCATTAGAACATTGCAAGGAGAATGGTTATGGCATGGACTGACAAAATGGTCGAAGACCTGAAAATTATGTGGAAACAAGGGTTGACAACCGGTGAAATCGGAAAACGTCTCGGCGTATCTAAAAATTCCATTGTCGGAAAAGTTCATCGTTTGCAGCTTGAAGCCAGACCCTCGCCTATAAAAAAGAAAGAAGAAGTTGAAAACAACGCTCAACCTAAATCAGCAACAGCTGAACCGACAAAAGCTCAAGAGCCTAAAAAAGATAAAAAGGTAACAAAAACAGAGCCTAAAGCAGAAACTAAAAACAAAATTGAAGTTCAGCCAAAACCGGAAGTAACAGTAATTAAACCAGCTGCCGCCGAGAAAAAAATTGTTGTTGAAGAGAAAAAAGAACCAGAAAAGCCCAAACCAGCTCCTGTTTCGGCTCCGGTAAAAACTTTTGTTTCCAAACCGGCTGCGCCTGCAAAAACATACAACGGCAACGCAAAACTGACAGATCTTGACAATCATACATGCCGGTGGCCGATTGGTGATCCGAAAGACGAAAATTTTCATTTTTGCGGACGCAAAGTTCGTATGGGACAAACTTATTGTGAAGAACATGCCGCTCTGGCTTATGTAAAGCCTACTAAAAAATAAAAACATTATATAAAAGATAAAGCGGATAATATTCTATCCGCTTTATTTTTTGAAAACTCCGCTTAATCTTCCTATTTTTTCTTATTATCGCCTTTCAGACTTTCATCAATAGCTTCTTCTATTTGAGGTTTTATTTGCCATGGATTGTCCACATAGAAAAATTCTACTTTTGCAGTGCCTGTTCCCGAAAAGCAAATATTTCCATATCCTAAAATTCTCCCCCAAAAAGATTGTTCTATTTGTATTGATTCTATTTTATCTATTTTTATTTCAGCGGTTTTAATTGAAATAATACCTGTCTTAAAAACAACACGGCGGCTTGTGCAAACCATTTCCGTTAATTTCAGTTTCAGATAGTGATAAAAAGGAACCGCTGCAAAAAGACATCCCACGGCAATTGTTGCAACAGCTAAATCAATTTCCTGATCGACATACATCTGTGCTGCCAACAAAAAAATGAGAATAGAGGCAGCCCCTAAGGTAAAAAATACAAAATAAAACTCAAGCCATGCAATCCAATGATATTTTGCGCGGACTTTTATCGTTTCATCTTTAGCCAAACTTCCTTCCACATATCCCATATCAGTTTCTCCAAAAATTGCGTGTAAATACGACCAAAACCGTTAAAATTTCCAAACGACCAAGCAACATTGCTATTGATAGCAAATCTTTTGCAAAAGAGGATAAAAAGCCGTAATTTCCATTCGGACCGATACTGTCAATCACTCCCGGACCCACATTGGTAATACATCCCACTACTGCCGCTAAGGCTGTAAAAATATCAACATTAGACAATGTCAGCAACAAAACCAAAAATACAATTGTAAAAAAATATAAAGTTGTAAAGACCAAAACTGATGATGTAACCCGTTCGCTTAAAATAAAATTTTTAATTTTAAATGGCATAACACGCTTTGGAGCAACCGCCAATGCCATTGAATGTTTCAAAAAAGCCCAAATAACCTGCCAACGAAAAATTTTGATAGATCCTGTTGTTGAACCGGGACAGCCGCCGATAAAGGACATAACGGCAAAGGCAGCAACCGAAAAACTTCCCCATGACAAAAAATCATCTGACGACAGACCTGTTGTTGTTACCACAGATACAACGTTAAAAGCGGCATAGCGCAAACAAGAAAAAATATCGTTTTTCACTCCGAAAACGCGCATCCATAACGCTAAACCGACTACAATCCAAAACAAAGTTTTTAAAAAAGCAACCACTTGCACTGTTCGAATAGAATGTCTGAACTTATTTTGCATTAGCATAACAAAAAAAGTCATCGGCAACGCCGACAAAATCATAAACAATATAAGCACTGCTTCAATAAGCGGACTGTTATAAAAAGCTATTGACTGATTTTTAGTCGAAGATCCGGCTGTTGCCACAGCCGATAAACCGTGAGCCACAGCATCAAACCACCCCATTCCGGCAAAATACAAACATACTATGCACGAAATGTCAAAAAGCACATAAACCAATATAATTCGTTTAGCAATATAATGAAATTTAGGCATAAATTTATCATTTATGTCAGAGTTTTCCAATTCAAAAATTTGCATACCGCCAATACCTAATAACGGCAAAAGCGCAACAGCAAAAATAATAACCCCAATACCTCCGAGGCAATTTAAAATAGAACGCCAAAGCAAAATCGGCTTAGGCAAAGCTTCCACATCCTTAAAAATTGTGGCGCCGGTGCCGCTGATTTCGGACACTGCTTCAAAAAAGGCATCATGAAAATTATCGACACAGCCATACAAAACAAACGGCAAAGCCGATAAAATACTGATACTCAGCCAGCTTGTCGTCGTCAATAAATACCCTTGTTTAATACTGATATTGTTAACGGTTGTTCTGTTGGATAAAAAAAGCGACATTCCGATAAAAAAAGTAAACAAGGCCGCATTTAAGAAATAAGACCACGACAAATGATTGGCATACATATCATAACCGGCCACCGTCAGCATTGCACAGCCCAAAACACTGATAAAGTAACCATTAATCATTAAAACCAGCTGCCACATCTCTTTCTTTCCGAAAATTTTCTAATTCAAAAATTTATCGAGCAGTCACTTTATCCGAAAAACCGTTTTTAACCATCAAATTATTGATATCCGTTTCTCCGACATAGCATTCTGCTGTTGCAACCTGTCCTTCTTTGGTATAAGCCAAAATTTGGCAAAGAACTTCTTCATCTTTTACCAGATTTTTCAAAAAGACGCCGGCTTTAACCCCTCTTCCGTTTAAGGGGTTAGAATAAATGCCATACAAAAAGATATAAGTATCATTCACTGTTAACTCATTGGCATTATGAATCTTTGCCGTTCCTCTGACTTCAACCGGCTCATTTAAATAATTCAAACTGTCAAACTCACCATAATGACGGCGATAATCAAAATCTTCCGTAACAACAGGATGCTGCACTGCAACAACATTTGACTGTTCTTCAACTGTTGTTTTTTCGGGTGTTATAGGTTGTTCATCATAGTTTTCGGCATTATCTTCAGCCCGACGAATATCGCCGATATTAACTACCTCTGAAGCTTCTTCCGCCAAAACATCGACTTTTTGCGGTGCCCGACCGCTGGCTTTAACAAACATCTGGCGGCGAATTTCACGCTGACCGGTTGCATAATTGCTTTCGACCAGTGTATCAGTGCCTTTTTCTTTTTGAGTATGAGGAACAATAATCTGTTCATTTACATCATGAACCAATTTTACATACCAATCATAAACTTTTTCAGGTTTAACACCATACATAACCGGAATAAAATAGACAATTGCTCCGAGCGCCGCTAAAAAAAACAAGCAACGCAACGGTTTGCGAAAAGGATAAGTTATAAACATAACAATTTTATGAAAAACACCGGTTGCGCCGGAAATTTGTTTAATATCTTCTTCTTTTTTCTTACTACTCAAAGCCATATCCTTTTCTCCGCTTATTACATTTTAAAGCTAACCGTTATTTGCAGCCAATTCAAGCAAAAAAGAAATCAGTGAATATTTTTTCGCAAAAAATCAGGCAATTCATCAAGAGCCGAAGCGCCGGCCGCGCCGCGATGTCCGCCGCCGCCGAATTTAGCAGCCAAACGCGACACATCAACCTCTTTTTTTGAAGAATAAAAAGACAAATTCCATTTACGCTTGCGATTCATATAAAAATTAATCATAACATCATAATATTCGCGGTTTTCCAATGAATCATAAAAAGATGAATATCCCTGCGGCATATTGGCGCAAATACATTTCAAACCATCTATTTCGGCTTCAAATGCCATGCTCCTGACCAGCCGGTAATTGCGGACATTTATCCAGCTCAAAATTCTTTCGCCTTCCTCAATCATAGCTTCGATATTCAAGCGGTTTTCAAAAAGATCTGTCCAAATTTTATCATCAGGACTGTTCACGCCGAAAGACTGCATGGCAAATTCAAATGGGCGCACACGCGGATCGCGCAAATCGAATAAATCATTCTTTGCCAAAAGCTCAACTCCGAGCGGAACCGGATTATCAGGATAGAAATATTGCCAGCACAGTTCTATTGCGGCCTGCCCCACACGGCGCACGCCTTTGATTTCTTTTTTCCCTTTTAAAATTTCGGCATTATATTGATCAATAACCGAAGCATGGTGATCAATCCATGTAAAATCTATTTTTTCACTTAATTCAAACATAAAATCAACAGGCAACGCAAAATCGCAGACAACAATTTTGTCATGTTGCGCAATAATATCATACGGAATTTCCATATCATGGTTAAGTCCCAACAATTCTGCTTCGGGGAAAACTCTTTTGACAATCGCGCCGGAACCTTTTCCGTCATGGTCTGCTATATGATAGATGCACAACATATTTTTTTCTCCTAGTCCAAGTTTATTTCCATATTGTCAAATGCCGGTTCAACATTTTGCGGCGTAATATTACGAATAACATCATAGTCGCATTCAGCCGCCATATGATTTATCACCGCCATTTTGGGATTAACTTTCTTTATATCGGATAAAATTTCATCCAAACTGGCATGAAATTCTGAACCTTCGGGGGTTGTCAAAGGTACAACCATTAATTTTACAGGCTTTTTAATCATATCAAAAGCTTTCTTTTCCAAATGACGGTAGTCAGCAATATAAACAATATCGCCATCATTAAAAATATATCCGGTGGAAGGTATGACATGCCCTATCAGTCTGATAGGAGTAATTTTTAAATCGTTGATAAAAAACGGTTTGTAATACTCAACTTCGTTGGCAATCAAACTTGGATGGGTCGAAACGTCATTGGTATGTTCGGGAGTTGCCAACAAATACGGAAAACGAGTTTTAATAACTTTTAAAGTGCTTTCCGTTCCGTAAAAATTAAGACTGCTTCCGTTCACACGGTTAATTTCGCGCAAATCGTCAATTCCGTGCAAATGGTCGGCATGCGGATGCGTATAAAGCACGGCATTCAGATGATCAATATGCTTTGACAACAATTGACTACGTAAATCAGGCGAAGTATCAATTAATATTTTGGTATTGTTATATTCTAAATATACTGTTGTACGGGTGCGGCAATTTTTCGGATTGTTCGGATCACATCTGCCCCAGCCAATAGCAATAGCCGGAACTCCGGGAGCTGCGCCGCTCCCCAGAATAGTCATTTTATACATCAGTATTTATACCTCCCTTTGTCACTGGCTTTACGGAATAATTTATAAAAATTTTCAGATGTTATTTCAGCAATTTCTTCATAAGAAATATTTTTGATTTGAGCCAATTTCTCAGCCACATACCGAACATTTGCCGGTTCATTGCGATGTCCACGCAGCGGCACGGGCGCCAAAAAAGGAGAATCTGTTTCCACCAACAGCCTGTCATTGGGAACTTCGGCAAAAATATCCCGCAAATCACCGCTTTTATTAAATGTGATAATTCCTGATGCCGATATGTAAAATCCGATTGAAAGAGCAAATTCCGCCAATTTCTCAGATCCTGAAAAACAATGTATTTCACCGTTGAAAGTTTTTTGTTTGTAGGCTTCTTTCAAAATTGCAATTGTGTCATCATCTGCATCTCGCGTATGTATAATGAGCGGAAGTCCTGTTTCCTGCGCTGCCGCAATATGCGCTTTAAAAACATTAAACTGATTTTCTTTGGTGCTGTAATCATAATAATAATCCAAACCGCATTCACCGATAGCCACAACTTTTTTATGCTTAGTCTTTTCAACCAAAGTTTCAGCCGTCAAATTGGTGTTTTCATCAGCATTATGAGGATGTACGCCGACAGCAGTATAAATAAAAGGATATTTTTCAGACAAATCCAATTGTCCGTCAAAACCATCCAAACCGTTTCCCGCATTCAAAACGGCTGTTACGCCGTTTTCTTTCATATGCTGAATAATTTCGTCAATATCACCTTCAAAATCATTAAAATCAATATGGCAATGACTGTCTACTAACATATTTCTCCCTCAGTTTATTTTGCACAAACGTCCGATAACATTAATCAAAACCTGCTTTTTATCCATATTCAAACTTTCGGCCTGCCGAAAGCAATGAACAGCATTTTCCCAAGCTGAAGCCATTTCTTCAACCTGTGCGCTGCCGGCTATATTATCCGAACAAAACTTCAAAATCAATTCACAGGCCAAATTATAACTGTTTTCATCGGCAACAGCGCTGTTAACCCAAGCCAGCAAATCATCAATTTTAAATTTTTGTTTTGCATATATAATATCTTGCAAGCCTTTATAAACCTTTAATGCTTGACCATCGGCATAATTAAGCGCTTTTCCTATGCTTCCCGACGCTATTGCCGCCAAACCTTTAATTTCTTCTTCACTCAGCTGCGGACGGTATCGGCGTAGCAAACTGATTATATTTTCTTCTTTTAACGGTTTCAAAACTAACTTTGAGCACCTTGATTTTATAGTTGGCAGCAAGCGTCCGACATTATGGCTAATCAACATCAAAATGCTTCTAGCAGGCGGTTCTTCGAGAATTTTAAGCAAAGCATTGGCTGCCGCTGTGTTCATATCGTCAATACTATCAATAATCACCACACGCCAACCGTTTTGCGAAGATTTTTTTGCCATAAATTCATTAATGGTTCTAACATCGTCTATTCTGATAAAAGCCGATTTTTTCAAATTTTGCATATCGGTTTCGTTCATAGCCTCGCCGTCGCGGATAGCTTTTATAAGTTTTTTACGGTCTGTTTCGATATAATCGCGTTCAATAACTTTCAAATCAGGATGCGAGCCGCTGCTGATTAAACGGTTAGATGCACTGTTCGGACTCGTGTTCAAACTGTTTTTTCCCCGTCCCTCATCAAGCAAAAAACGGGCGAATTTATAGGCAAAAGTTGCTTTTCCGATTCCTTTTTCACCTGAAATCAACCATGAATTGTGCAATGTCTGATTATTATAAGCATCCAAAATTGCCTTTTCGGCTTCCTCCTGCCCAAGCAGAAAAAAATTATTTTGAGGTGTTATCATATCCGGTTCAGACATTTATAAGCCTTTCATCAACAACCTTAACAATGTCGCTGTGCAAATCATGCACAGACTGTTCTGCATTCAAAACAACATACCGATTTGCTGTTTTGGCAATTTCTAAAAAACCGTTTCTTAAATTGTTGTGAAAATCCAATTTTCGACTTTCAAACCTTATTTCCTGCTCCTCATAATGACTGTTTTTTACCATTGAACGTGACAGTCCTATTTGAGGATCTATATCCAAAATCAAAGTCAAATCAGGATAAAAATCACCTACGGTTATATTATATAAGTCTTCCAAAATTTTTTTAGGCACTCTTTTATTATAACCGTAATATTGATAAGCCATAGTCGAATCTGCAAAACGATCACTGATTACCCAGCTGCCTTTTTCCAATGCAGGCCAAACCTTTTGCTGCAGATGAATACGGCGGTCAGCATAATATAAAAGCGCTTCAGCAATAGGATCAAATTTGTCTTTATCTCCCGTACAGAGCAATCTGCGCAGTTCTGTGCCTATTTCCGTTCCCCCAGGTTCTCGGGTAATGACCACATCTATTCCTTTAGAGGATAAATATTCTTCAAGCAGCTTAACTTGTGTGGATTTACCGGTTCCTTCTCCACCTTCAACCGTAATAAAACGACCAACCATCAATTATTCTCCAAACAGAAAATAACTTATATTGCTTCTGATTCTTCCGAAAAATCCCAATTTTTCAACATTGTGATCCGCATACAACGGAATTACGCGTGTTTTCTGCCCTTCAACTTTGAGTTTGACTTCGCCGAGTTTTTGCCCTTGCTTAATAGGAGCTTTAACCGGTTTTTTATACACAGCAGTCAGCTTAGCGTCGCGTGCTGCGCTGCGCGGCAAAGTAAATACTTCGTCTTTTCCGGCAACCAAATCAATATTTTTTTCGCTTCCCATATAAACCGGAACCGAAACCACTCTCTCATATTGCTTAAACACTTTATAATTGTTAAATTCGCGGAATCCCCAGCCCATCAGTTTTTCAGCCTCTTCCGAGCGCTCTTTGTTAGAGCTCATGCCGCTCATAACTTCAATCAAACGGCGGCCGCCTCTTTTAGCCGAAGCGGTCAGACAATATCCGGCCTCATCGGTATGTCCGGTTTTAAGACCGTCAGCATCCTGCATTGTATAAAGCAAAGGATTGCGGTTGCCTTGCACAATATTATTGTATGTGAAAGTTTTCTGAGAAAAAATAGGATAAAATTCAGGAAAATCATGTATTAATGCACGCGCCAAAATTGCCAAATCTTCCGAAGACATTTTATGATCAGGCGAAGGCAATCCCGTTGAATTTTCAAAATGAGAATGTTTCAATCCCAATTCAGCGGCTTTTTCATTCATTTTTACTGCAAAATCTTCTTCTGAACCGGCTAAATTTTCAGCAACCACAATACAAGCATCATTTCCCGATTGAATTAAAATTCCTTTAATCAAATTTTCAACCGTTACTTTAGCGCCAATAGGCAAAAACATTGTAGAACTGCCGCTTGCCGCACCGCCTTTTCTCCACGCATTTTCACTGACCGTAAAACTGTCTTCCAATGATAAAGAGCCGTCTTTAATTTTGCTGAACAAAATATAAATAGTCATCAATTTGCTCATAGACGCAGGAGGAACAGCCGTAAAAGCATTTTTTTCATAAAGATATTCGCCTGTATCATAATCCATTAACAACGCATTTTTAGCTTTTGTTTCAATAGCTTGCACTTGAACGGCAGCAGTTGTCGCTGCCAAAGTCAATACTGACAAGAATGTATAAAATTTCATTTTTACCTCTAATTTTCAACGATGTGAGCCGCAGGAATTCCAAAATTGCGAATTTTAGCCTGCATATTCAAAGCTGATGAATGTTCTTTATATGGTCCGATTCGAACACGATAGAACGATTTTCCGTTAACCTTTGCCGAGCTGACATGCGTTTGGCCAAATTTTTGCAAACGCGAACTCAAAGCTAAAGCGGAGTCGTGATTTGTAAAGGCTCCCGCCTGCACATAGAAACCTTTTGCAACAGCCGCATTTTCCGTAACTCTTGCAGATGCTTTTGAAGTTGCTTCGGAAGACGGAATTTTCAAAGTCTTCTCTTCTTCAGGAGCATAATCATAATTAGGCGTAACATTATTATACGCTGTATCGGTTGTTGCAGCCGTTGCGACGGCAGAACCTGCAATTGCCGGCATTTCCGCAGTATTAAGCTTTGCGACAGGCGCTGCGTTAACATCGGAATAAGCCGCGTTTCCTAAAAGCGCAGCCTTTAAATTTTTGCTTTCTTTTTCAAGAACTTCAACTCTTACTTTAGCTGTTCCCTGCTCTAAAAAACCCAACAATTGAGCAACTTTTTTAGAAACATCGACAATGCGGCTTCGAGCATATGGCCCTCTGTCGTTAACTCTAACCACCAAAGAGCGCCCGTTTTCAAGGTTGGTAATACGAACAATAGACGGCAGCGGCAATGTACGATGCGCTGCGGTTAAACTGTGCATATCATATTTTTCGCCGTTAGCGGTTCTTTTGGCATGAAAATCAGGTCCGTACCATGAAGCAATTCCGACTTCTTTATAAGAATAATCTTCTTTTGGATAGTACCAGCGCCCAAGAATCTTATATGGATTTCCAACTTTATAAACCCCGCCTTGATTTCGAATGGCGGCGGCTTGTTTTTGCGGCGGATCGGTAATATCCGGCGACGAACTTTCGCAGGCTGCAAGCCCAAAAATCATTATTCCCATGGCGCAAAAGCGCACAAATTCAGCTATTTTCATATTTTCCTCTAGTCAAATTTTGGCGTATTTTATACTATATTTTAAAGCTCGTAAAGCCATATTAAGAAACAAAATACAAAAAAATCACATATTGCCAAATAATTTTTGCATGCTATGATTTCGCAAACAAAACTTCTTATAGGGAACAAAAAAATGAGTAGAAAAAAACTGTATTTCACAATTCTGATTGCCGCACTTATACTTGTTGCAGCAGCTTTTCTTTTAAACATTAAACCGATTGCCGTCACCTTGGGCGTTATGCGCGGCATGATAAACGAATGGCCGGTTTGGATATCCGCGGTTATTTGCGCTTTTGTTTTTTCAAAATTCAAAAATTATTGGCTGGTTATGCTGGGATGCGCTTTTGCAACCTCTTGCGCTGTGCAGGCATTTTTGTTCTCACCTTTGATAAAAGCCGGTTTTTACACAATAAGTGTACGCGCTTTATTGTTTATGTGCATAGTCTTTATTATCGATTATTTAAGATTAATTTTTAAAAGATAAAAAAAACACTTGACGTTTGAAATTGTTTTGTATAAAAACATAACAGTTTCGAATGGAGAGTTGGCAGAGCGGTTTAATGCACCTGACTTGAAATCAGACGTAGGGCAACCTACCCGGGGTTCGAATCCCTGACTCTCCGCCAATTAAAAAGAGCGCTTTTTCAGCGCTCTTTTTTTATATCAAAATAACCACAGCAAAAACCGCCTGCCCTACAAAGAGCAAGCGGTTTTCATTTTTGAAAAAATCAGAGCTAAAAAGTATATCGAATACCGGCAACGGCTTCCCACATATCGTCAAGATATTTGGTTCCGACATAATTATAACGTCCCATAATTCTGGCAGATACATTATCTGTCATATTATACTGAGCACCGAGGCCAAAGCGATAACCAATTTTATTGGTATCGTTACTGTGTCCTTTATAGCTTGTTTTTACATTATAATCGCCCAAACCTATAGAAGCCAGACCATTAAACATACCTTCGCAGCCCAACGGCAAATATCCGGTCAAATCCATACCATAACTGAAGAAGCGGTTTTTCAATTTATGTTCTCCAACATGAATCGAGCGCTTCATTGACTGCTGATAATAAAATTCAGGTCCGAAAAATTCGCCGAGTTTTGCACCGACATTAACGCTGAACGAATTATAGTTGTGCGGCATTTTGTGCCGTGTGTTTTTATAGTTTATATTGGAATAATTATAATCGGCTCCGATATAAGGTTTTACTTCTTCAAACTTATTTTTCATATCATATGCATTGGCATTCGCAGACATCAAAACAGCTACACCTGCCAAAAGTAATACTTTCTTCATCTTCAAACTCCATTTAATTAAACAGAAAATTATTAAGTAGTCTTTCTTGATATATAAATCGTTCTTCCAAATTAAAGGGTGCAAATAAAAAAAAATATGCTAAATTAGAACAAAAATGGAGAATATTATGCACTGTCCTGAAAAAAACTGCTCTTTCTGCCCTCGTTTAGAAGCATTTCGCACTCAAAATAAAATTAAATTTCCGCACTATTTTAATGCTCCGGTTCCATCATTCGGAAACATAAACGCCCCGCTTTTGATTGTCGGTATGGCTCCGGGACTAAATGGCGCAAACCAAACAGGACGCCCTTTTACAAACGACTATGCCGGCGATATTCTTTATCCTTCATTAAAAAAATACGGCTTTGCAGCCGGAACTTATCTTAAAAAGGCCGATGACGGCTTTGAATTGACTTTTGCACGCGTAACCAATGCCGTGCGCTGCGTTCCGCCGCAAAATAAAGTTATTGCCGAAGAAACAAACAATTGCCGCCAATTTCTGCAACAAGAAATTACATCTATGAAAAATTTAAAAATTATTCTTACCTTAGGAACCGTGGCGCATAATGCCCTGCTTTCCGCTTTGGGATATAAAAAAAGCGCTTTCAAATTTGCACACGGAGCAATTCATCACTTGGAAAAAGAAAATTTGCTGTTGGTTAACTCATATCACACTTCCCGATATAATATCAATACAGGCGTTCTCACTGCCGATATGTTTGACAATATCATAAATACAATTCGGGAGAAATTAAATGTCTTATGACACATTGCTGCAACAAGGGCTGAAACTCCATCAACAGGGAAATTTGGATGCTGCCGAACAAATTTATCGGCAAGTTTTGCAAACAGTGCCCAATCAGCCGAAAATTTTAAATTTATTGGGCTTGATTGCGCAAAGCAAAAACCTGCATGAAGAAGCCGCCGCTTATTTTGAAAAAGCCATAGCCAATGACTTTAACAACTTTGAACTCTATTTTAATCTCGGCTGGTCTTTGGCCGCATTGGGAAAATATCATCAGGCAATCAACGCCTATCAAAAAGCGCTGAAATTGAAGCCTGATTTAAAAGAAGCCTATAACGCGCTGGGAGAAATTTACGGATTAAGCGGCAACAAGGAAAAAGCCGCGCAAATGTTTAAAAACGCTTTGGATTTTGCCCCCAATTATCTTGAAGCGCAAATTAATTCGGCCTATCTTCAGCAAGACATAAATAAATTATTGCAAATTCAAAATAATTTTCCGCAAAATGATACTGTTTTATATGATTTGGCTTTACTTTACCGCAAAAAACAAGATTTTGACAAAGCTTTGGAATATGCCGTTTCAGCTGATAAAAATGCCGTTTGTGAAAGCTACAAATTATTGATTGCCGAGCTTTATCTGCAAAAAAGAAATATTGAACAAGCTGCTAAATTTTATCAATCGGCATTGGAAATCAATCCTAATAGTGTTTGCGCTTTAATAAATTTAGCAAATTTCAGTTCCGATAGAAAAAAATCCGAACAATATTATAAACGCGCCATTGGTCTGGCGCCCGACGACTTTGACGCCAGACTGAATTATGCAGCCTTTCTGCAAAAACAAAACCGACTGTCTGAAGCTCTCGAAGAATATCGCCAAGCCGCTATTATCAATCCCAAAGCACCTGAAGTCAGCAACAACTTAGGCATATTGCAGCGCAGCCTTAATGACTTTGAACAGGCTCTTGATTTGTTTTTCAATGCTTTTGGTTTGTCGCCCGACAATAAAGAATACGCCTTGAACATTGCCGAAACATTAGTCATGTATCACCGATTGCAGCCGCAAAAAGCGGAAAAAATCGCCGAACAATGGCTGAAAAGCTGCCCTGAAAATGAGTTTGCCCGCCATATCAACGCGGCTTTTAAAGGTGAAAACATCGGAAATAACTTTGCATACAGCCAAAAATTATTTGATTTGTTTGCCGAAGGATATGAGCAGACAATGTCTGATATAAAATATCATTTACCAGATGAAATGGCTTCTTTTTTAGGACCGGTTACAGGAACAATAATCGATCTCGGCTGCGGAACCGGTTTGCTGGGAGAAAAAATAAAATCGGCTCAAAACCATCTGACGGGGGTTGATATTTCAGCCAAAATGCTTGAAAAAGCTGAACAAAAACACATTTATGACCAATTAGTGCAGGCAGACATTGCAGCTTATTGCCAAAATCTGCCCGCCGCCGATTTGATTACGCCAGCCGATGTAATAGGATATATCGGCGACATAACCGCTTTAACAAAAAACATTTTTCCCCATCGCTTTGCTTTTTCGGCGGCAATTGACAATAATATAAAAAACGGTTTTATGTTAACGGAAGGCGGACGTTATATTTATCGCTCCGACTACATCGAACAAACATTAAGCAACAGCGGTTATAAAAACATCCGCAGACAGTCGGCAATATTGCGTACTGAAAACGGACAAGATATAAAAGGAATTATTTTTGAGGCAAAGGAGAATTAAAATTATGAGCCGCCAACAAGAAAACACTGGTTTTATATGCGCGCATTGCGGGCGTGAAGTCTTACCTTTAACTGACGGAAGCTACCGCAACCACTGTCCGTTTTGCCTTTATTCCCTTCATGTGGACATTGTCCCCGGAGACAGAGCTTGCAGTTGCGGCGGATTAATGGAACCCATAAAAATTATCCACAATTCGAAAAAAGGCTATCAAATTGTACACCGCTGCCAAAAGTGCGGTTTTGAACGCAACAACAAAATAAGCGAAGACATTCGTCAGCCCGACAGCATTGAAGCCATAACAGCGATTATGCGCAAAGCAGCAAAATAATTTAAAAAACTTGACTCCTTGCAATCAATGCTTACATCAAACCGGTAAGGAGAAAAAATATGGATTTAAACAATGGTTTTGAACAACGCCGCTCTATATATGATATAGGCAATCGGCAAATTTTGCCGCAAAATGAAATCTCGTCTTTAATTAAACATACTCTAAAATTTGCACCCAGCGCTTTTAATTCTCAATCAGCCAGAGTTGTTATTTTGTTTGACAAAGCTTATCAAAAATTTTGGGATATAACATTAACGGCGCTCAGCAAAGTTACGCCGCCGGAAAAAATGGATAACACCATTGCAAAAATCAGTTCCTTTAAAAACGGTTTAGGAACGATTTTATTTTTTGAAGACAGCCAAACTGTTGCCGAACTGCAAAAAAACTATCCTTTATATTATGAAAATTTTCCTCAATGGTCATTGCAATCAAACGGCATGCTGCAATATATGGTTTGGCTGACATTATCAATGCACCAAATCGGAGCGTCGCTGCAGCACTATAATCCTTTGATTGACGAAGATATACACTCAGAATATTCAATCCCCGAAAATTGGCAGCTTTTGGCGCAAATGCCTTTTGGAAGCATTATATCTCCCGCACAAGACAAAACTTTTTTGCCGATTGAGGAACGGATAAAAATTTTCAATTGAAAAAAAACAATTAAAGCTGTAAAAAGGAGCTCGATTTACTAACTATCACAAAGGCTCTTATAATGGAAAAATATATTGCGCTTCTTTCACATTTGTCAAACAATGCCATGTGGATTGTTTTTGGCATTGCCGTAGTTGTTTTGCTGGCTTGGGATTTATTTTTTCTGAACCGCAAAAACGAAGTACCGGTCTTTTCACACACCTTACTGCTTTGTATCATATATATCGCTGCGGGACTGCTGTTTGGCATATTTATTATGTATGAACGCGGTTCTGAAAGCGGAATGCTGTTTTTTACAGGATTTTTGGTAGAAAAAAGCCTGTCTTTAGACAATATTTTCATTATGTCTGTTGTTTTCTCCTCATTGGGAATTCCACGCATTTACCAACACAGAGTTTTGTTTTGGGGAATTTTAGGTGCCATTGTCATGCGCGCCATTTTAATTTTGCTCGGTGAAACTTTGATTTCAAATTTCCATTGGATATTGTATGTCTTTTCGGCATTTTTGATTTATACCGGTATAAAAATGGTCCTTCACAAAGAAGAAGACGAAGCCAAATTTGAAGAATCTTCTCTGTACAAAGCATTAAGCCGTTTTTTCCATGTAACAACAATTCACAGCGGACATTTTTTTGTTAAAGAAAACGGCAAACATTACATAACACCTTTATTTTTCGCTTTAATGACAATCGAAATTATGGACGTTGTTTTCGCCTTGGACAGTATTCCTGCCATATTTTTGATTACACAAGATATTTTCATTGTTTATACAAGCAACATTTTTGCGATTTTAGGCTTGCGCGCACTATATTTTCTGCTGGAAGCAGCCGTACATAAGTTTTATTACCTCAAACCGGCACTGTCCGTTATTATGATATTTATCGGCATTAAAATCTTTTTGCCTTATGTTCCTTACATTGGATGGGAAGTTTCGGCGATGCAGTCTTTGTGCGTTACTTTCAGCGTAATTTTTATCGGCATAGCCGCCTCGCTTTTACGCAAAATTCCGGAACAGGAAAAATTGAATTCATAAAAACAAACAGATACAATAAAAACCCCACGTAAAAAACGTGGGGTTTTTTATTGTATTTTTATCCCAGCAGATTTCCGCCGATTGCGACATCGGCAGCCGCCATATCTGTCAAAACAATATTGATATTATGCGCTTCAACACCATAAAAAGATTGTTCAAAATAAATATTCAGTTTTTTTACTAAACTTTCTTTATGATTTCCGAAACCGATTGAATCCATATAGGCCAAAACACCATTATTTGAACATTTACCTCCGAAAGACATTTTTTTAGGATGTCCGAGAGCCACAACAACATATCCGACGGGTTTACCCAATTCTTCAGCTATCAGCTCAGCTGCTTGTTCAACAAATTTATTATCGTCAATCGTTAATTCAGCATTAGTATACACACGCAAAAAAGGCATTTTTATTCTCCTTGTTCCAAATTTTTCACATATTCAAAATCAGCAATCCACGCTTTTACATCTTTAGGCATATCATGTCCGGTTTCCATTGTAATATAAGCATCATCAGCCGTATAATCATTAACAAAATGCGCCAAAGGATAATTTCCTTCGCCGAAATGCAGATGCTTGTCATCTGTTTCATGGACATCACCATCGCAAAGATGATAAACCGTCGGCTTTAGATCATAAAAACCGGCAAGCTGGCTGTCTATATTCAATCCCAAAGAATTGGCAGCGCACAAAGCATGTGAAAAATCAAAACAAAAACCACAGCCGCTCTGCTCCATAATATAGGCAATTTCTTCCGGCGTATTTCCGTGCAGCGGAGCATTATCACTGGCAAATGCCGGTAAATTTTCAACAACAATACGCTTATCGGCAAACAATTTAAACTGTCTTGTCGTTTCTTGCAAATATTCACGCCCATGACCACAGCCGGCATGCACCACTATGGTTTTGGCTTCCAAAATATCCGCGGCCTTTTGTGAAACAGCTAAAATTTCCCGATTTTGTTTTTCTTTACCGCGATCGCCGGCATCGAACCCCATTATATTATGCGGCGCATGGATTCTGACTTCCAACCCCGCAAATTTTCGGCGAAAAGTCAGCAAATCTTCTTCTGACGTTTCGGGAACAACCATCAGTTCAATAAACATTTTGGAACTTTGGCTGCGAACAAATTCAGCACTTTCATTAACCACTCTCGGATTGTTTTGCAAATTTGTGCTGAATAACTTAAAACTATATTTACGCATGCTGTAAATACCACTCCACTGTTTTAACAATTCCGCTGGCAAAATTTTCGTCTGCTTTCCAGCCCAATTCATTAGTCAGTTTTGAGGCATCAATAGCATAACGGCGGTCATGCCCCGGTCTGTCTTTAACAAAAACAATCAAATTTTTATATGATTTTCCGTCTTTTTGCGGACGCTTTTTATCTAAAATCGAACAAATGGCATCTACAATTTCCAAATTGTTTTTTTCGTTATGCCCGCCGATATTATAAGTTTCGCCGTTTCTTCCCCGATGAAAAATCAAATCTATCGCTTTACAGTGATCCAAAACATACAGCCAATCCCGCACATTTTTTCCATCTCCGTAAATCGGTATATTTTTTCCGCTTAACGCATTTGAAATAATTTTGGGAATCAGTTTTTCGGGATGTTGTTTCGGGCCATAGTTATTGGAACAGTTAGAAACCGTAACATTCATACCGTAAGTTCTGTGATAAGCTCTAACAATCATATCAGAAGAAGCTTTTGACGAAGAATACGGCGAACTGGGATCATACGGAGTTTTTTCGGTAAAATATCCGCTCTCGCCCAAAGCCCCATACACTTCATCGGTAGAAATGTGATGAAACCGGCAGTCTTCATAACCTTTCTTCACCTGATGAGGTGCCTCCATCCAATAATTGCGGGCTGCGTCAAGCAATGTAAACGTTCCCAAGATATTGGTTTCAATAAAAGCCTGCGGACCGGTAATCGAATTATCAACATGGCTTTCGGCCGCAAAATGCACCACTCCGCGAATATCATATTCGGCAAACAGTTTTTCGACCAGCGGACGATTGCAAATATCACCATGCACAAAGACATAGTTTTCGGCTTTTTCACATTCTTTTAAATTATTCAAATTTCCGGCATATGTAAGCTTGTCCAAATTAACAATTTTATACTGAGGGTATTTTGCCACCATATACGGCACAAAATTAGAACCTATAAATCCGGCTCCGCCTGTAACTAAAATTGATTTCATATAGCCTGCTCCTTTATATTATCGACACATTCCTGCAAAGCCTCTTCCCAGTGACGTATCGAAATGTTAAAATCGTTTTTAATTTTACTTTTATTCAGCACCGAATAGAACGGCCGTTTGGCTTTAGTCGGATATTGACTGCTTTCAATCGGCAAAACTTTGCATTTCAAACCGAATTTTTCCATAACGGCAACCGCAAAATCATACCATGAACATACACCCTCATTCGAAAAATGGTAAATACCCTTCATTCCTTTTTTCAACTGCGGTAAAATTTCAACTATTGCCTGAGCCAAATCTTTGGCATATGTCGGAGTTCCGACTTGATCGAAAACCACGTTCAAACTGTTTTTTTCCTGTCCAAGACGGCGCATTGTTTTCACAAAATTATTACCGAACTCCGAATAAAGCCATGCCGTACGAATAACCAGCGCAGTATCGGCATTTTTCAACACTGCTTGTTCACCAGCCGATTTTGTACGCCCGTAAACCGAACATGGAGCTGTTGCATCTGTTTCGGCATAAGGACGGCAATTTTGCCCATTGAACACATAATCCGTTGATACATGTATCAACGGCACACCGCTCAAAGCCAAATTTTCAGGACCAAAACAATTTATTTTTTCAGCCGCTTCAAAATCATCTTCGGCTTTATCAACCGCCGTATAAGCGGCACAATTAATAACCGCACTGAATTTTTCAGGGCGCACAAAATCCAACACAGTTTTTTTATCGGTAATATCTAACTCCGTACGATCGACATAAACGGCTTTTTCTTTTAACAGCAAACGAAATTCATTGCCCAGCTGTCCGTTGGCACCGGTAACTAAAAACACTCAATTTCTCCCAACAGCGGATTATTTTTATCTTTTTCAGACAGAACAGCTTTGTTTAAATCTATTTTCCAATCAATTCCCAATGAAGGATCATCAAAACGCAATCCGCCTTCAGAAGCTTTATTGTAAACATTATCACATTTATAAGCAAAAACAGCTGTTTCAGACAACACGGAAAAACCATGTCCAAAACCGCGGGGAATCATCAATTGACGGCGATTCTCCGCACTTAGTTCCACAGAAACATATTTGCCGAAAGTTTTGGAATTTTTACGCAAATCAACAGCCACATCCAAAACTTTTCCTTCCAGCACACGCACCAATTTTGCCTGTGCGTATTCGCCTTTTTGAAAATGGATGCCGCGAATAGTGCCATAACAGGATTTTGATTGATTGTCCTGAATAAAATCATAATCAACTCCCTGTTTTTTCAAATCTTCTTTATTATAGCTTTCAAAAAAATAACCGCGCTCATCTTCAAACACAACCGGCTCAATAATAAGAACGCCTTCAATATCAGTTTTAATAACCTTCATGATAATCCTCATAAACCCTTTGCAAATATGCTTTATAATCCGTTCCGTCTTTTAAACTGTCAATAATTTTCAACAACTGTGCACTGTCTATAAATCCGCGTCGATACGCTATTTCTTCAATGCAAGCAATTTTCAAATCCTGACGTTTTTCAATAATTCCTATAAAATTTGAGGCCTCCAACAAAGATTGCGGCGTTCCCGCGTCAAGCCACGCATTTCCACGGCGCATAGGAAGCACATTCAAACGTCCTTCTTCCAAATACAAACGATTTAAATCCGTTATTTCCAGTTCTCCGCGTGCGGAAGGCTTTAAGTTATTAGCTTTTTCAACCACATCGGATTTATAAAAATACAAACCTACGACAGCGTAATTTGATTTTGGCTGTTTTGGTTTTTCTTCAATTGAAACCGCATGAAAATTCTTGTCAAATTCAACAACGCCGAAACGTTCAGGATCAGAAACATGATAACCGAAAACTGTTCCTCCCGGATTGTTGGCAATTTCATTTCTGAACAAATTGAGCTGTTCGCCCATATAAAAAATATTATCTCCCAAAATCAAACAAACATCGTCATTGCCTATAAAATCAGCGCCGATGGTAAAAGCCTGCGCAATTCCTTTAGGTTCTTCCTGAATTTTATATTCCAAATGCAATCCCAACCTTGAACCGTTCCCGAACAATTTTTCAATATTGGGAGTATCCTGAGGCGTTGAAATAATCAAAATATCTTTAATGCCGAACAACATCAATGTTGACAACGGATAATAAATCATCGGCTTGTCATAAACCGGTAAAAGCTGTTTGCTGATAATGGTTGTAAGCGGATAAAGCCTTGAGCCGCTGCCACCGGCGAGAATAATACCTTTCATGCAAAAAATCCTTATAATAAACTGTTTTTTATTTATGCTCTTATACTATAACGCCCAAAGCATAAATCAAGACATTAATGCCGCTTTCAACAGGCAAACCATATACGACTAAAGTTATACTTTAATTTTACAGTCCTGTTCTTATTTCAATACATATAGAATTATGGAGGACAAAAATGGGCATTACTCGCACTTTAACAGCGGAACAATATGAAATTTTGCACCACAAAGGAACTGAACCGGCTTTTTCCGGCAAATATTATTTGTTTAATGAACTTGGCATCTATGTATGCGCTGCTTGCGGCAATCCCCTATTTACTTCCGAGCAAAAATTTGACTGCGGCTGCGGTTGGCCGAGTTTTGATGCAGCTCTTCCGGGAAGTGTAAAACTTGCTCCCGATTACAGCTGCGGAACCAGACGCACGGAAGTATCATGCAGCAATTGTCATTCTCACCTCGGACATGTGTTTGATGACGGCCCGACTTTGACCGGAACCCGATTTTGCATCAACTCTTTAGCGCTCGATTTTCACCCGCGCAAACGTCACTGAAGTAAAAAAGCTTTAATTTCCCGTTCAATGGCTTTATGTAACATAGGGCTGCTGTGTCCGATGTCAGGAACTATAACCAATTTTGATTTTGGCAGCTGCTTGTGCAAAGCATAAGCACCGCACAACGGGCACACCATATCCAAACGGTTATGAACTATCAAAGTCGGAATATTTTTAATTACTTCTATGTTTTCCATAATTTGTCCATCTGCCAACATAAAATCTTCAGCTGCATAATGAATATAAATTCGGTTTGAAGCAATATCATCAGCTGTCACTTCCTCAATTTCGAGTCGAGGTTCAAGGCTGCCCAACACTCGTTCATATTTTCCATACAAACTTACAGCTTTAACCTGCTTTGTCAAATCTTCCGAAGCAATCATGGCATTATAGCTTTGAGCTGTTGTGCGTCCTTTTTGATTTTCTTCTTTTAGTTTTTCCAACATATCGGGATAAAACATTCCGCTGTCTTCATCTAACCAGCGTTTTGCTTTTTCATCTGCTAAAAAAATCTGGCTTAACAATAATTTTTCAACCTTGTCCGGATGGCGCAAAGCAAAAAGCAAGGCTAAAGTCGAGCCCCAAGAACCGCCGCGGACAATGACCTGCCCGCCTATTTTCAAATATTCGAGCAACCGGTCGGCATCGTCCAACAAATCTTTTGTGGTATTATGCAAAGTTTCTCCCGCCGGCAAGGAATGACCGCTGCCGCGCTGATCAAACAAAATAACTCGGTATTTTTTACGATCAAAAGCATAAGCGTGTCTGAGTTTTGCAGCTCCCCCCGGCCCTCCGTGAAAAACCAACACCGGTTTGCCCTTGGGATTGCCTGCTTCCATAAAATAAACTTTGTGTCCGTCTTTTTCCGGCAGCCAACCGGAATTGTATACTTTAGGCTTGAACAAATTAAACATTTTTTACCTTTTTTTTATTTTTATAACCTAAACTGACTGTATTATACGTGAAAGAAAAAAAATAAGGAAGATATTTCATGAGATTAATTATAAATTCTGATTATGATAAATGTTCTCGTTGGGCTGCCGACTATGTGGCTTATAAAATCAAAGTTTCTCGCCCGACACAAGAAAAACCGTTTGTTATGGCCATACCTGCCGGAAGTTCTCCTGTCGGTATGTTCAAACGTTTGATTGAGCTTTTTAAAAAAGGAAAAGTATCTTTCCAGCACGTTGTTTTTTTCAATTTAAACGAATATGTCGGATTGTCAGCCGAAAATCAGCACAGTTTCAGCCATTTTTTATGGGATAACTTTTTTCAACATATCGACATAAAAAAACAAAATATCCATCTTTTAAATGGTGAAACTAAAGATTTTGCCAAAGAATGCACCGCCTATGAAAAATTGATACGCAGTTACGGCGGAATTGATTTGCTGATTGCCGGTGTCGGAGAAGATGGACATATCGCCTTTAATGAACCGGGCTCTTCCTTGGCTTCGCGCACAAGATTAAAAGCCCTCAACCGCAACACATTGAGAGCAAACGCCCGCTTTTTTGACAATGATGTCAATTTGGTTCCCAAAACGGTTGTTACAGTCGGTATCGCAACAATTATGGATGCTCGCGAAGTTATGGTGATAGCAAGCGGAGATAAAAAAGCCGAAGCTTTGCAATGCGCCGTAGAAGGAAGCGTAAACCATATGTGCCCTGTCAGCATTTTGCAAATGCACCAACATGCAATTATTGTGTGTGATGAAGAAGCCACTTGCAAACTAAAAGCCGACACTGTTCGTTATTTTAATGATAATGAAGAAACAAAATTCGGAAAATAAATTTTTGCTAATCATTAAACGGCAGTTACTGCCGTTTTTTTATAACAGCATAACAACTCTGTTCTTCCGTTTTTAATTTTGCATAAGATATTCCATGTTGCAAAAAAATAAATATCCACAAGAAACAATCTGAAAACTTTTTTGTTTTTACTTTGCCTCAAGCACATAATAATCTGTCAATACTTAAAACTCTAAATTTCAATTAAAGGATATTGTCTAATGAGTAAAATTCATCCCTCTGCCGTTGTTGAAGACGGCGCACAAATTGCAGAAACCGCTGAAATCGGACCTTTTTGTGTTATCAGCTCAAAAGCCAAAATAGGCGAAGGCGTTAGATTGCTGGCTCATGTTACGATTATGGGCGACACAACCATAGGTGAAGGCACTGTTGTATTTCCGGGAGCCGTATTAGGCGGCGGCCCGCAAGACCACGGAAATGAATTTCAAGAGGGAGCCAGACTGGTTATCGGCAAGCGCAATGTTATCCGCGAAAATGTTACTATGCAATGCGGAACGCCAAAAGGACAAAATCCTATCCGCGGCGAAGAACCTGAGAAATTAATTACCCGCGTCGGTGATGATGGCATGTTTATGGTCAACTGCCATGTTGCTCATGACTGTGTCGTCGGCAACAATGTCATTATGACAAACAATGCGGTTATCGGCGGACACACCCGAGTTGGCGATGGAGCAATTCTCGGCGGAAACTGCGCTGTTCATCAATTCTGCCGTATTGGACGCAAGGCTATGGTCGGCGGCATGACCGGTATCAGTCGTGATGTCATTCCGTTCGGCATGGTTACCGGCGATCGCGGAAAACTGCGCGGACTTAACCTTGTCGGCATGCGCCGCAGCGGTATGGATGCAAGTGAAATCAAAACTATTACTCACGCTTATATGTATATATTCAAATCAAATGAAGATAACTTTGAAACCCGCGTTGCCAAGGCTCGTGAAAAATATAAAGACAACCGGACAATCATGGAAATCATAGAATTTATTGACGACGCCATGATTGGACGACGCAATGTTTTAATCGCGGAATAAGCAAAATATGGAAAATATCCAAAAAAAATTGGGAATAATAGCCGGCGGGGGCTCTCTCCCCCGTCGTTTAATTCATTATTGTCAGGAAACAAAACGCAATTTTTTTGTTGTGGCCATAGAAGGAAATGCCGCCCCCGATTTGGTTGATGACACAATTCCGCATTTATGGATTCGCATCGGACAAGCGGGAACGGGATTTAAACGTTTGGCAGAAGAAAAAATTGAAGAAGTTGTCATGATTGGCACAATCCACCGTCCTTCTTTCAAAGATTTAGTGCCGGATATGCGCACAGCCGCTTTTTTTGCCAAAATAGGAGCCAAAGCACTTGGCGATGACGGCATTTTACGCGCCCTGATTAAAGAAATTGAAGCCGACAAAATGCGTGTTATCGGCATTCAGGAAGTTATGGGCGATTTGCTGGCAAAATCAGGCGTATTAGGACGCAAAAAGCCGTCAAAAACAGATTGGGAAGACATAAAACGAGGAATCAGCGTGGCTTTTGAACTCGGACGGCTGGACGTCGGTCAATCCGTCATTGTGCAGGAAGGTTTGGTCTTGGGGGTTGAAGGCATTGAAGGCACTGATGAACTTATAAAACGCTGCGGCGGTTACAAACGCAAAGGCAGCGGCGGAGTTTTGGTAAAATTGCGCAAACCTCAGCAAGATATGCGTATAGACTTGCCGACAGTCGGCATACGCACGCTTGAAAACGCCAAACAGAGCGGATTGAATGGATTGGCCATACATGCCGGAAACACCTTGATTGTTGATGAAGAAGATTTTATCCGACAGGCTGACAAATTAGGACTGTTTGTAATAGGCATAACCCCCGGAGATTACCTTGAGCAGTGAAATTAAAATTTATTTAATTGCCGGAGAACCGTCCGGCGATGCGTTGGGCGCCCGTTTAATGCGCGCCATGAAAAAGAAAACCGACGGTAAAGTCAGCTTTTTCGGTGTTGGAGGCGAAACCATGGAAGCCGAAGGTCTGAAATCAATTTTTGATATTTCAGATTTGGCTGTTATGGGATTGGCTGAAGTGATTCCGAGTATTCCCAAAGTTCTGAAACGTATCAAACAAACGGTTGAAGACATCGTCCGTATTCATCCCGATATTGTCATTACCATAGATTCGTGGAGCTTTGGCAGCCGAGTTCAAAAAGCCGTAAGGCGTAAAAATCTTGGTATTCCGCAAATGCATTATGTTGCACCGCAAGTTTGGGCTTGGAAAAAGAAACGCGCCCGCACTATGCACAAATATGTTGATTATTTGCTCACTTTATTACCGCAGGAACCAAAATATTTTACCCCATACGGACTGAAAACCACTTTTGTAGGTCATCCGGTTATTGAAAGTCCTGTTGCCAACGGCAACAAAGAAACTTTTCGCAAAGAACATAATATTCCCGATAATAAGAGAATTGTATGTATTCTCCCCGGTTCGCGCCATAATGAAGTTGCGCGTCTGCTGCCGACATTTATTGAAGCCGGAAAACTTTTGTCTTCTTGCTATGATGACTTGTTTTTTGTTATACCTACAGTCAAGACCGTTGCCGATCGAGTGAATAAAATGACTGCCGGCTGCGGACTGCCTTTGTTGATTGTGGAAGGAGCCGAAGACAGACACAACGCCATGTGCGCAGCGTCAGCGGCAATTGCCGCTTCAGGCACGGTTGCATTAGAATTGGCCATAGCCGATGTACCGCATATTATCGGCTATAAAGTTTCAAAAACAACGGCTTTTTTTGCCAAACGCTTATTGCACATTCAATTTGTTAATCTTTCAAACATTTTGCTCGGCAGAGAAATTGTTCCTGAATTGCTGCAAGATGCCTGCACCGCCGAAAACATAGCCGAACATATCAAACATTTTCTCAATCAGGATGAATTATACCGTCATCAAATGGAAGGTTTCAAAAAAGTACGCAAGGTTTTGGGCGTTGGCGAACAAACTCCAAGTGAAAAAGCTTGCGACATAATTTTAGAAATCATAAAAAAATAAAAAACTTTTAAAAAGCGGAAAATAACTTTCCGCTTTTTATTTTTCTATAAAAAAATCGGCTGCGGATTTTGCTCTGCAACCGACTTGAGAAGAAAAAATTATTTTAGCCCTAATGGTTCTTCACCTAATTTGAACAATATTTCATTAACTCGATTAATGTCATAAAAATCGTGATAAATCATATAAAATATTGCCAAATCGCGTTTAATGCTTGAAGAAAAACAATATCCTGCCGTTTCTAAAAGTTCTTTGGCTTCATCCGGTTTGAGCTCAAGTGCAAGAATAAGGCAAAAAACCGTTTCTTTACTGGGGCGATATTTTACATTGCTCCTGATTTTTGAAAACAAACGACGATCTAAGTTGGCTTTTTTATAACAATCTACTTCTGATATGCCTTTTTCTTTTATCAGTTGAAAAAGCATAGTCCACACCCAACATCGGACGCACCTGTACAAAATTATCGGAATAACCGCCATTGCCGTTATAAGCATTGTATTGGCGCGGCTGCATATTATCTTGATTGTAATATGTATAATCAGCCAATACCGGCGTTGCGCAAAATGACAGCGAAACCGCCAACAAAACAGATTTTTTCATTTGTAACTCCTCTCATAAATAAAAACTTATAAAAGATATTAACAAACAAAAAATATATGTGGTCGCCTCTCAGGCGACATTTGCTATTCTTCCAAATATAAATTGCTTTTTTTATAGTTTGCAATCGCATGGCGCAAAATAACACCAATAATCGCCGCAACCGGAACCGCAATCATCAACCCCAAAAAGCCCAATAAAACGCCGCCGGCCAGCAAAGCAAACATAATCCATACCGGATGCAGCCCCACACTGTCGCCGACCAGTTTCGGAGTTAAAAAATTGCCTTCTAAAAACTGCCCCACCAAAAAAACGGCAACAACCGCAACAAAAGGCTCCCATGTGTTAAACTGAGCAATTGCCAATCCCACACTTATTATAAAGCCTGAAATTGTGCCTACATAAGGAATAAACGAAATCAATCCCGCCAAAAAACCAACCATTAATCCCAAATCAAGACCGGCCAAATGCAAACCTATGGCATAAAAACTGCCCAAAATAATGCAGACACTCACCTGACCGCGGATAAAACCGGCCAAAGTTCTGTCGATTTCACGCGCTTGCTGCACAATGGATTTTTTTGATTTTCTCGGCAGCAGGCTTTTTATTTTTGCAACAAAACTTCCCCAATCGCGCAGCATATAAAAAGCTACAACCGGTGTAATCAACAGCAGAGAAATCAAATTGACAATAGCCATTCCGCCGGAAACAACGCCTTTAACCACAGTTCCCAACAATTTTAGATTATTGGACATATTGGCGCGGAGATAAGTTTTTATTTTTTCAGCATCCAAATTTGGAAAATCATCTTGCAAACGCACCAACAACGGTTCAAACTTTTTCAGCAACGATGAAACATACCCAGGAACCGCGTTGATAAAAGCGCTTATCTGGCTGTCTACCATATTTACCAACAGCAACAAAGCCGGAACAGCTATCACTACCACCAAAAGCATCACCAAAATTGTTGCCAATGTACGGTTAAGACCTATTTTTTCAAATTTAACCGCCAACGGGTCTAATAAATACCCGATAATAATTCCGGCGACAAACGGCAACAGCACCGAACGCAAAACATAAACAAAAGCACAAAACAGCGCAAACAGCGCAAACCAAAAAATCCAATTCTGGCGAAAAATAGGAATAGAAATATTTTCTTCTGTTTTCACAGCTGAGCGACGAGGCATTTTTATTCTCCCTGAGAAGTTGCTGTATAGGTTTTACGGCTCAGAATAAACAAATTGCCGTTTTGGCTCAGATTAATTCCCATATTGCTTAAAGACTGGCGCAAATCGTCAAAACTTCCGGAATAATCAATTTTAAATTGAACCTTGCGGCGGGTCATCGCCACGGTTTCAGTTTTCTCCACATTGCGCAGCGTGTTTATTTTCTTTTCAACATCTAGCCAATCAGACAAATTTTGAAACACGTACAGCACGTCGACCGCGCCGCGCGGCAGTTCTTCAACCACGCCTTTCTCATATAAATATTGACGCAACACATTGTCCTGAATAGTTATTTTCAGGCTTGCCATATAGCGGACATCTGAAGATTTTTCCGATAAAACAGTTGCTTCTTTGATAAAATAAGCAACTTGCTCATCATTAAGAGCATTCAACACAGCCAAACCTTCTGACGAAACAAATTGAGAAGCAACATTGTTCAAAGCTTCACGGTTGGCTTGCGCCATTGCTTTTTCTTTTGCCACAGCGGCATTAACATCCGAAACATCAACACTCACAACCGTTCCGTAGTCTTCCGCCGCTTTTGCCGGCAATGTAAAAAATATTGACATCATCAAAAAAAACAAGCCCCGATACATCATCTGTTCCTCACACTAATTGTTAATTTCCATTCCACTGAAAAAATAAGACATTTCAAAAGCAGCATTTTCAACACTGTCTGAACCGTGTATGCCATTCATATCGACAGATTGTCCATAAATGCGGCGTAAAGTTCCTTCTTCGGCAGCTGCCGGATTGGTTGCCCCCATCAATTGGCGAAAATCAGCCACGGCATTGTCTTTTTCCAGCACCAATGCCACAACCGAACTGCTGCTTATATGAGCAACAATTGCTTCAAAAAAAGCCTTTTCACGATGAACCGCATAAAAATTTTCTGCTTGTCGGCGCGACAAGCTTATCATTTTCAGTGCTTTGATACTAAAACCTTCTTCTTCAATGCGGGCAATAATCTTACCTGTATTTCCACCAGACACCGCCTCTGGTTTTATCAAAGCAAACGTTTTTTCCATTTTTTCCTCATATTGTTAAACTTGAAGCGATATTAACTTAAACACTCTTAAAAATCAAAAGTTTTTATAGACTTTTTCATTAAATCGTTGTTTATTACAGGCAAACAAAATGATAAAGAGGAAAGTTCAATGAAACAAACTGTTTTTTTAGAAAATTTAATCGCTAAAGCAAAATCTGATATTAAAACTATTGTTTTGCCCGAAGGCGAAGATGAAAGAATTTTACAGGCGGCACACGCCATTGCCGAAATGAAAGCTGCAAAATTGGTTATTTTAGGCAACAAAGAAGAAATTGAAACTTATTTTGCCAAAAATGGTTGGAATATGGACGGCATTGAAATTATTGTTCCCGAAAATTCAGAAAAATTGGAACAATATGCCGAAACTTTTTATGAAATGCGCAAAGATAAAGGCATTTCAAAAGAAGATGCTCTCAAACAAATGCATAATTACAACTACTTCGGCACCATGATGATTAAAGCCGGTGATGCCGATGGCATGGTTTCGGGTGCAAACCACTCTACTGCCGACACAGTTCGTCCGGCGCTGCAAATTATTAAATCAGCCAAAAAAGGACGCGCTGTTTCTTCCGCTGTTGTTATTGTCGCTCAAAACAAACCTTATATTTTTTCAGATTGCGCGATTATCATTGATCCAACTTCTCAAGAATTGGCCGATATTGCTGTTGACGCCGCTCAAACTGCTATTTGTTTCGGCATTGAACCAAAAGTAGCCATGCTTTCTTTCTCAACTAAAGGTTCAGCAAAAAGTGAAAAAGTTGATAAGGTTACCGAAGGTGTTAAATTGGCTCAACAGCAATTGGAATTGCCCGAATATAAAAATCTTGGCATAAAAATCGATGGTGAATTACAGCTCGACGCCGCCGTTGATGCCGTAGTTGCCGCCAAAAAAGCCAAAGGCAGCGAAGTTGCCGGACAAGCCAGCGTTTTGGTTTTTCCTGACATCAATGCCGGAAACATCGGTTACAAACTTTGCCAGCGTCTTGGCGGAGCTGAAGCCTATGGTCCGATTTTGCAAGGATTGAATGCCCCTGTCAATGACTTATCCCGCGGTGCATTGGTTGAAGATATTATCGGCATGATTGCCATCACCTGCCTTCAGGCACAAAAGTAACCCAACATTTAGGAATTAGATTTATGGATAAAATTTTAGTTTTGAACTCCGGTTCATCCTCGCTCAAATACCAATTATTCAACGTTGACAACGGACATTATGAAGTTGCCGCCAAAGGCTTGGCAGAACGCATCGGAATTGAAGGCTCTTTTGTCAGTATTAAAATCGGCGACGGCGAAAAAGTTGTTAAAGAAGTTGCTCTTCCAACCCATCAAGAAGCCATTCGCGAAGTTTTTGCTTTGTTGCTTGACGGTGTTTTGAAAAGCATGGATGAACTTTCAGGTGTCGGACACCGTGTTGTTCATGGCGGTGAATATTTTGATCGTTCTGTTTTGGTTACCGATGAGGTGATTGACCGCATTGCCGAACTTTGCACATTGGCTCCGCTGCACAATCCGGCTGCTTTATTGGGGATTCAGGCAATTAAAGCTTTGTTGCCGAATGTACCGCAGGTCGTAGCTTTTGATACAGCTTTTCATCAAACAATGAAACCCGAAGCTTATATGTATGCTCTGCCTAAAGAACAATACAAAAATTACAAAATCCGTCGCTACGGCGCTCACGGAACATCTCACCTGTTTGTTTCAAGAGTTGCTGCTGACCTTATCGGCAAAAAAGGGAAAATCATCACCTGCCATATTGGCAACGGAGCTTCAATCACCGCTGTAAAAGACGGAGAATGTGTTGATACTTCAATGGGATTCACCCCTCTGGCCGGTGTTGTTATGGGTACCCGTTCCGGTGACGTTGATCCTTTTGTCCCTCTTTACATCATGAAAACCCAAAATAAAACCGTTGAAGAAGTTGACAACCTGTTAAACAAACAGTCCGGTATGTTCGGTCTGTGCGGTTACTCTGATAACCGTGATGTTGAAGCAAAATACTTTGCCGGCGATGCCGACGCTATTGTTGCTATGCAGGTATACACATATAGCATTGTCAAATACATCGGCGCATACACTGCGGCAATGGGCGGCGTTGACGCTATTGTTTTCACCGGCGGTGTCGGCGAAAACGGCAGTGAAGTCCGCAAACTCGTTTGTGAACGCTTGGCCTTTATGGGAATTGAACTTGATGAAGAGGCTAATAAATTGCGCGGCAAAACAGTTGAAATCTCAAAACCAAATTCAAAAGTCAGAGTTTTTGTAATTCCTACCAATGAGGAACTGGTTATCGCTCAGGATACAGAAAAACTTATTAAATAAGTTTGGTTAACTAAGCTTATGAACCGCCCTTAAACGGGCGGTTTTTTATATAAGAAAAAGCTTCTGTCTTGAAATAAAATCCATCAGCATTATATCCGTAAAAAAACAGGAGAAACCGAAATGTTACGTTATATCATCGCCATTCTTCTAATAGCCTTTTCCGTTAATGCTGAGGAAATATTGAGTTCATTTGCCGCTCCGGATAATGAAACCGTTATTTACGGCGAAGCGAACACCTCTGATAAACAAGCAACAGAAATATTGATTGAACAGCCTGATAATGCAGACAATCCTCTAGGAACACCAATTATTGACGAAAAAAATTCTTCTAATTCTGCATTTCAAAAACAAAATCCGAAAGTTTTACCTCAGCTTTCTAATACTTTCTCTCCTCAAAATGATAATGTTGTAGAACAATCTACCAAACAAAATCCTTCTGACAGTCAAATGTCTACGCAACAAATGAACAATGAAATTCAAAATAAACTGTATGAGGAAGGCAATCGCATTTACGACCTGCAATCTTATCCGATTGATGATTTTGATTATATAAACAAAAACGGACAGGATAACGCTGTTACCGATTATCCTGCCTATTAAAGCTTATTCTCCAATATAGCCATAACTGTAAAGCAGCAAAGCGATACCCAAAAATACGCGATAAATAACAAAAGGCAAAAAGGTGCGTGTTTTAAGCCATTTCATCATCACCCAAATTGCTGCCAAAGAAGCAGCAAAAGAATAAACGATCCCTTGTGCGGCAAATCCTATTTCTGAGCTTCCACTTTTAAACATTTCATAAGCCACCAACAGCCCTGCTCCGGCAATTGTCGGAATGGATAACAGCATACAAAATTTTGCGGCTTCCCGACGTTCTATTCCCAGTAATCGGCTCATTGTAATTGTAATTCCCGAACGTGATGTTCCGGGGATTAAGGCCAAACACTGAGCTAAACCGATAACAACAGCGTCCATCCAATCCATATTTTCAATGCGCCGAACAGAAAGCGTATAATTGTCGGCAAACCACAAAATCAAACCAAACACCAAAATATTCCAACCGATAATTTTGGTGCTGCGCAACTCTTCCATACCGTAATAATGCAATGTCAAACCGGCAATAACAGCAGGAATTGTAGCGACAATAATAAGCCAAAACAAACGGCTGCCCGTATATTTCAGAGAAGGAAGCAATCTGGCTTTCAACACACCGCAAATCATTGCCCAAATATCTTTTGCAAAATAAATCATTACGGCAATAATAGACCCCACATGCACGGCAACATCAATATCCAGCCCTTGATCCGGAAAATCGGTAAATTTTGATAACAAAATTAAATGTCCTGATGAACTAACCGGCAAAAATTCCGTAATTCCTTGCAAAACAGACAAAATCATAATTTGCAAATGTGTCATTTTATTCTCCTGTATATTCTTCAGCCGAAAACGAACGGCAAGTTTTGTTTTTTATATTCAGCAATGAGTGCGGACGAAAACGAACATTATTCAATGAGGCTCCCCAATGCAGATGCGGTCCGGTTGCACGTCCGGTTTTTCCTACCAAACCGATAATATCGCCTTGCTTAACATTATCGCCTTCTTTAACTTTTGCTTCTTTCAAATGCGCATAAATCGTCTGCAATCCCTGACCGTGATCAATAATAACCATGTTTCCGGTATAAAAATAATTTTTACCGCTCAAGATAACTTTGCCATCGCCCGAAGCCTTAACCGGCGTACCTTCGGGAGCGGCGATATCCGTACCGCTGTGCGGACTTTTGGGAGTGCCGTTAAAAACACGTTGGTTGCCAAAATGTCCGCTTATTCTGCCTTTTACCGGTTCAATAAAACCTTTGCGCCAAAAATCGCCTTGCTCCATAACGGTCAAAGAACGCCTGACGTCTTTTTGTTCACGCAAAATTTCAGCGTCATTGCTTTTATCGGGAGTAACCTTTTGCTGAGGAACACCGTTAATTTTCTGAATGTCCCATACGGCCTGTTTTACGATAAAATCCAGTTTTCCATATGCTTTATCACCGGCAGTCAAATATAAATCGGCTTTTGATTTTTCATCGCGCCCTAAAGCAATAATAGCGTATCCATCTTTTGTAATCGGATATTCACGTTCATCAAACAAAATGCTTTGCGCCTTTTCCGGCATTTTTTTCAGCATTATAAATTCACCCTGACGCAAATCGCCGCAAACTTCAAAGTCTGCCGCCGCTTGAACTTCCGTTGCCATTAAAAAACTACATATCAAACAAATCGCCTTGTAATTCATTTTTCCTCACCACAGGTCTGGTTTTGATTCTGCCATCCGCAAATGTTATTTCCAATTCATGGCTTCTAAGCGCTTCACCTGAATTGTAAACAGTTTTTCCCCGTTGATTTTTCACCCATGCAAAACCGCGGCGCAAAACCGATTCTACCGAAACAGATTCAAGACGCAGCGACAAATTTTGCAGGCTTTCACTTTTTTTTTCGACAATATTAGTAATATAAATTGGTTTAATTTCATTTAAATTGAGAGCATTTTCTTTTTGAGTTACATAATTTTTAAAAGCCAAATTTAATCTTTCAACTTTGTCATCCAATTTTTGCACATTGTCACTCAAAATTTGCTCCAAATTAGGAATTCCCCGCGCCAAACCGTCTAACAAATTTTTATTTTCCTGATACAAACGATGAATAGAATTCACCATTCGGCTTCCCTGCAGCATTAGCTTTGCTGCTAATTCCGAACGCACAGGAACAACAAATTCCGCCGCTCCGGTCGGGGTCGGCGCGCGGACATCCGCGGCATAATCAATCAACATAGTATCGGTTTCGTGTCCGACAGCCGACACAATAGGAATATCTGAGTTATAAACGGCACGAACAACGGCTTCTTCATTAAAGCACCATAAATCTTCCAAACTACCGCCGCCGCGCGCAACAATTAACACATCGGGACGAGGAAGCAATCCTCCCGATGCAATTTTATTAAATCCGTTAATTGCCGCGGCTATTTGATCCGCCGCTCCTTCCCCTTGCACTTGCGCCGGCCAAACAATAACTCTGCGGGGAAAACGATCTGTAACACGGTGAATAATATCCCGAATAACAGCTCCCGTCGGGCTGGTAACCACACCTATTACTTCAGGCAGGTAAGGCAATGCTTTTTTGTGAGCAACATCAAATAATCCTTCCGCCGCAAATTTTTTTCGGCGTTCTTCCAAAAGTTTAAGCAAAGCTCCCGTACCGGCAACTTCTAAATTCTCAATAACCAGCTGATAAGAACTTTTGCCCGAAAAAGTAGTGATACGCCCCGTGGCAACCACTTCAATCCCGTCTTCCGGTTTGACAGGAAGCCCCATAGCCACGCCTTTCCAACAAACGGCTGACAACAAAGCATTTTCATCCTTTAACGACAAATAATAATGTCCGGAATCCGCTCTTTTACAACCGAAAATTTCGCCTTTTACCCGCACTTTGGCAAAGGTGTTTTCTACTGTTTTTTTTATGGCAAACGAAATTTCACTAACACTGAATTGCGGAATTTGTTCAATCATATCTTATCCTTTTGTTGAGTTTGATTGTATAAGAGCTATCAAATGACAGCAACAAAAAAAAGCGTTTTCCCCCGAAGGAGAAAACGCTTTTTTTAGAGACACCTTACTTACTTTTCATTTGCGCTTTTGCATGAAAGCAAAGCTGTAGTAAGTTTCGGATTTGCGGCCACAAAAGCCTTTGACTTGTCGCTGAGCGGCGCCTGCTCGCTATTGAAAATAAGCGTGCACATAGGCAAATCGCCCTTAGACATAAAGAACTCGACAGTCTTTTCATCAAGAGTGTGTCCGCTCTGAACATACTCCTTATACTGCCAAAGATTCATCAATTTTTGAGCCTCAAAGCAAATGTTGCTTTCATTCTTGCAAAATGTCTGCCACATCTGCAGGGAGTGTTCGTTGTTCTGTGTGCTAATCACAACCTGACGCTGTGAATACACATTAAGAGCCTCCTGCATTTTGGATACTTCTTTTTCATCAAACTCAGAAAATACTCTTTCGATTATTGAAGATGAAAGACCATATACCTCCGCAACTTCAAAAACCATATCCAGAGCCATATCTGTTCTGATATTAAGCAAAGCATTTATCATAGCAATGCTTGGTGTCCACTTGCAGAAATACTGACGAACAAGGTAATAAAGATTATTTGTAAGCAAAACCTCAAATTGTTCGTTTGACAATTGAATTTTCGCATTCACAATATCTTTCTTACTCTCGCTGTCCTCAGCCTTCCACAAAAGGTCGACAGCGTCCTTCGACATTTTTTTAACTGTCTCGGAACTGCGGTTTACCTGCCAGTAATAACGGCACTGCAGCTCAGCAGAATAGTTGTTTATACCGCGAACCGCCATAAAATATTTTTTAAGGCGGAAAGGATACAAAGCAACCATCCAACCGTTCAAAAAGCGAACGATGTCCTCAAACACCGGCAAGTCGATGTCATACAACATCTCTGCTGCGCGCTTAGGAGAAGCAAGGCTCCAAACCAAGAACGCAATCGGATTATAGACTACGACAAGCATTGCAAGCAATGCAACTGCCCCAACCACAAACTGACCGACGTTCTTCAAAAAACGACCGCAACGGCAAAGACCTGCCCATACGTTGTTGAATACTCTTGTTACCACACTCTTGTTGATTGAATTTGTTGCCATAATATAAATTTTTTTAATGGCGCCCAAGTTTCCGATTGGGATAAATTTGTTAAGCTGTTCGGGAAACCATGAAAAAATCATGCGAACAACTGCTTATTTTTGAATTACTTCATTTTCGGCCAAACTTATACAATCATCAATTTGAGCAGAACTCAAAACAACAACCAAAAAATTAACCTAATAATAAACATACTCTTAAATAAACAAGTATATTGTATTATTTTGTTTATTTTTTGTCAAGTTCAATTCATGCAAATACATAATAAAAAGCTACTTTATCCCCAAAAGACTATCAGCAAAATCAGAAGCGTTAAACTCATCCAAATCATCTATCCCTTCGCCGACGCCCACATAATATATCGGAGTTGGCTGAATATCGGCAATAGCAACCAATATTCCGCCTTTTGCCGTGCCATCTAATTTGGTTATAACCAAACCGTTAACATCAACGGCTTCTTTGAACGTTTCGACCTGTGCCAGCGCATTTTGTCCGTTTGTTGCATCAAGCGTCAAAACAGTTGCATGGGGAGCAGACGGAATAATTTTTTTTATGACCTTATTTATTTTTTTCAACTCATCCATCAATCCGCTTTTATTTTGCAAACGTCCGGCGGTATCAATAAAAACAACATCATCTTGAGTTTTTATGGCCTGAACCAATCCGTCATAGCACAAACCGGCGCTGTCACATCCTTTTTCACCACTAAAAACTCTGATATTGCTTCGTTTTCCCCAAATTTCCAATTGTTCTACCGCCGCAGCTCTAAATGTATCTGCTGCAATCAAAGAAACCTTCAATCCCTGTCTTTTCAGCTTTTGCGCCAACTTTCCTATTGTTGTGGTTTTTCCTGCACCGTTAACGCCCACCATCATAATCACAAACGGCTTATTGTGATTGTCAATAACCAATGATTGCTGGCATGGTTTTAAAATTTTGACCAGTTCGAGAGCCAACAATTTTTTTATTTCATTATCATCAATATCTTTACTTTGTCTTTGTGCACCGAAAGAAGCGATAATTTTGGCCGATGTTCTAACGCCCATATCGGATTCAATAAGCAATTCTTCCAATTCCTCTAACGTTCCGGCATCCAGCTTTCGTTTTGTAAATATTCCGCTGATACCGCCAGTTAAACGATCCGATGATTTTTTAAGTCCCCATCCTAATTTATTTAACCAATCAGCCATTGATTTTTTCTCCTTTTTCACGCAGCAAACGGGCTCTTTCACGGCGTTCTTCCACATCGATTTGAGGCATTCTCGCCGCTGGTGTCCCCGGTCTTTCGGAATAAGGGAACACATGCAGGCGGCTTATTTGAGCTTCGTCAACCAATTTTAGCGTATTAGCAAAATTTTCTGATGTTTCGGTTGGAAAACCACAGATAAAATCCGCTCCAAAAACCGCATCCGGACGCACTGCTCTTATTTTTTTGCATAGATTGATAACATCTTCTCTGCTATGGCGGCGCCCCATTCTTTTCAATATCAAATTATCACCAGACTGCACGGAAAGATGAAACACCGGCAGCATATTTTTATATTTTCCAACCAGCGCAACAAAATCATCATCCACGGCCGCAGGATCCAAAGAACCAAACTGTAATGACGGAAGCTTAGGAAAAGCCTCTAAAATATGCTGTACCAGTTTGCTGAAAGACGGTTGATAAGAACAAACATCAACTCCGGTCAGACATATTTCTTTAAATCCTTGCTCCAATAGTGTTTTTATTTGTTTTAAAATCTGCTCTTCAGGAACCGAGCGGTTATTTCCTCTCGCAAAAGGCACGATGCAATAAGTGCAACGATGATTGCAGCCCTGCTGAACTTGCACAAAAGCTCTATGACGACCTTCAAATCCCGTAATTAGATATCCGTCATAACCATCATAGCTAAAGATATCGCCGACGACTGTCTTTTCGAGCAAGTCACCGCGTATATATTTTTCAAGCGCCGCTTTTTCTTTATTGCCCAAAACCAAATCAACTTCAGGCATTTTTTCAAACATTTGAGGATTGACCTGAGCCGCACAGCCTGTCACCACAATTTTAGCTTCAGGATGCTCTTTACGAAGCTTGCGCACTGTTTGCCGGCATTGGCGCTCAGCCTCGCTGGTTACCGCACAGGTGTTGACAATAACCAAATTATCAACATCCGCAAATTTTTCTTTTAATATTTCGGATTCATAACTGTTGATGCGACAGCCTAAAGTTACAACTTCTACCATATTCTTAATCTCCGCCCATAATATAAGGGGAACACTGCTGATTAGCAAGAAAAAAAGGAGCCGTGTATAACGACTCCTTTCTTAAAAATAACCGGACTTTTTGGCAAAGTCATAAACTTTTCGCCAATTTGCCGCAAACCATAGAATCCACCACAATAAAACCAATATTGCAATAGAAACCATCAAATAGGTTTGAAAACCTTTACGCATTAAAAATACCGGCAATTCCGGACAGCCTATTGACACAAATCCGGCTACCTGCGTAAGAGCTCCCAAAAACCAACTGTAAATAGAACACAAAACCAAAACCGCTTTCCAGATTTTTGAATATTTATTCCACATACAGTAAAAAATTACCGCTATAGTCATCAAACCTATGCCTGACATGACCAGCGTAGATGCGTTTAAGTACAAATAAGACATACAAATAATTTTTAATCTGAATAAACATAATATTAAAATCGGTTATTGGCAAGCATTTTTCTATTTTTTGTCAAAATCCCCATCGTTAAAATATTTTTTCCATCTTCATAAACATAATTTGCATAATCAGCCGTTTTTTTGGCGATAAATATTCCCAATCCTCCCAATGAGCGCTCTTTGAGCGGCAAAAGGATATCTGGTTCTTTTTTATTGAGCGGATTGTATTTTCTTCCACTGTCAGTAAAACGGAGCAAATTCAGATTTTCTTCCGTCATAATTTCTATTTTGACTTCACCTGCTTTTTTATATGCATATTGAGCAATATTTGAAAATATTTCTTCGGCAATAACTATCATTTTCGACTGTATATCAAGATTCACTCCGCGCCGAACTGTGTATTCTTTTACAAAATTCATAACATTATTCAGTTCTGAAAGTTCAGCTTTCACCACAATTTCATTTTTTTCACTGCCGCAATATAAAAATTCAAGCATAGTAATATCATCTGACTGATTTGTTCCCTTTGTAAACTTTTTAATATCAGAGATTATTGATTTTATAACATTATTCGGAGCTACATTCATTTTTTGCAAAACTTTCTGCAAACGGCTGTCTCCGTAAAAGCGCCCCTGCAAATTTTCAGCTTCGGTCACTCCGTCTGTATAAAGAAAAATACTGTTTCCGGCAAAAAGCTTTATTTGTTCCGATTGATAAGAAACGCTTTTTTTAGCTCCCAAAACAAGATTGGGCCGTGTTTTAAGTTGTTTCCAGTTCCAAGCATTGCCGATAAAAGGCAGTGTATGTCCGGCATTGACATATTCCATATTGCCGTTGCGAATATCAATACCCGCCGCAAATGCGGAAACAAACATGCAGGTTTCATTTCCTTCACACAATTCATTATTGGCATGCTCAAATGTGCTTGAAAGCGAATTTTCTGCTTTCAGCATATTTCTAATCAAGGCCTGCGTTTTCATCATATACAAAGCCGCTGGGATTCCTTTCCCCGAAACATCGGCAATTACAACCGCAAAATGATATTCATCAATAAAAAAGAAGTCGTAAAAATCCCCGCCCACCGACTTAGCTGGTTTCATCAACGCCGCAATTTGAAAAGATTTATTGTTTGGGAAATCGACCGGTAAAGCCGACATTTGAATATTGCGGGCAATTTCAAGCTCGCTCAAATTTTTCTGCTGTTCGGAAATTTCCTGTTTTTCACGTTCTATATAATGAAGCAGATTTTTTTTCATATTGCGAAACGCTATGGTCAATTGCCCGATTTCGTCAGAAGAATTAATTTCGGGCAAACTGTCCGAAAATTTTCCTTTTCCATATTCGGCTGCTATTTTGCTTAACTGCAGCAAAGGCTTGGCCGAATAATGGCAAATCCGATTTATCAAAAATAAAAGCAATAACATACTGACAATTAAGGAAACTACAACCATAATTTGAAATTCTGTCACTTGCTTAAAAAGTTCTTTTTCTGAATATACCAAAAATGCGCCCCATTTCAGATGAGGAACAGGCGCATAAAAGAAAATGGAGGCCTTGTCGAAAACCGAAGAATAAGGAATTGATGCATTTCCTTTTTTGCCGGCATATAAATTCTTTGCCGCTGCCTCCAATTCAGGACGGGAAATTTTCTGAGCCAACTCAAAAATTGTTGTTTTAAATCTGACAGCCGGATTCGGATGCACAATATAAGTTCCGTTTTGCGACACCAGCAAAAGCTTTGCATTGCCATAAAAGTGAAAATCATCGACTTTTTTTTGCATATTGGATATATCAAGAGAAACTGCCACTAATCCATTATAATCTTTTTGCCCAAAAAATTTAAACGGAATCAAACAGGTTACCACTATCGGATGTTTGGGATTATTCAAATCAATATACGGCTCAGACCAAAATACTTTTTCTTCTTTCGGAACTTCCTTAAACCATGGATGCAATTCATAAAAATCATTTATTTTTTCTTTTCGGAGATTGAAAGCGCCGTTATAATCAGAACCGATATACAGTTTTCCGCTGGCTACCTTGTCAGGCGGAAAAACATAAACCCAAATATCAGAAATATCTCTGCGCGAATTACAAATTGTTTCAAGAGCCGAGTGCAACACAATCTGCAAAGAATTTTCATCTTTATTTGACAGCTGATAAAGCGTGTTTTTCATATTCAAAACTGCTTGCTCCGTTTCAACAGCCAAATGCGCGATATTCGCCACAGTTGCCTGAACAGACTTGTCCGCCAGCTCGACAATTTGTGAACGAATAACCGGTTCGAAACGTTCCGTCATAAAAAACAACACTCCCAATATGGCCAAAAAAACACATATCAGCACGCTGACACCCAATTTAAAAATAAGGGATTGTTTTTTAAGCCATGTATGGAACTGTCTGAGCATCACGCAATTTCTATAATATTTTCAAAACCTACAATTTCAAAAATGTTTCTGATTGAATCTGAAACATTAATCAAACGCATTTTTCCATTATTGGCTTCCATAACTTTCTGAAAAAATAAAAAAGCCCGCAAACCTGCCGAAAAAACATATTCAACATCTTTCAAATCGAATATAACTTCGCTCACTCCGTCCAAATCAACTTTTTGCGTCAATTCAGAAGTCGTATTCGGATCAAGCCAACCGGATATTTTGCATATCAAAACGCCATTGTTTTTAGTTTGCTCGATTTTGATTGTTTTATTTTCAAATGCCATAATCCTATCCTTTGTTTTGTCACTGATTTTATAAAAGAAATACTTATTCCGTCAATAAAATTATCGTAAAAAACTAGTCAGAATTTATAAAACGCCCTGCCTGCCGCATTTCTTCTTCAAGCATACGGTGAGCAAGGTTCGGATATGTATGGCACTCATATTTCAAACCATGTTCTTCAAGCCAAAGCAATGTATGCGGCAAAGTTTTAAACTGAACTGTTGTGTCTTCCTGTCCGTGCAAAAGCAAAATTTTTGGCTTTGAGCGCATATCTTGTTCCAATAGAGGACGGCCGGCTATAATTCCAGCAATCATAACCGCACCGCCGATTTTATTTTTACGGCTTAAAGCGGTATACAAAGTTAGCATCGCTCCTTGTGAAAAACCCATTATATATGTGTTTTTGTCATCAATACCGAATTGTTGCTGCATTTCGTCGACAAAAACATTCATTTCTCCGGCAACTTTAGCAAACGAAGGAGCCAAAGCGTCAAAAATATCAAAAATTTCAGCTGTAGAAACTTCAGGATTCCGAAATCTGGCTTGCGGATCAACCTGATAAAAACTTAGCCATTGCAAATTTTCAGCATCTTTTTCACAAACATGCGGAGCACGCGGAACAACAATCACGGCATTTTTTACATTTTTAAGCAACCACTGCAAAGCATAATCTATGGCTTCGGGGGTGCCATTATATCCATGGATAAAAACAACAAGTTTTTCTGTTTTTTCACCGGTCTTGTAATATTTATTATTAAAATGTGACAAGACAAATCTCCTTAAATGTTTTATTAATTTACTTATAAAATATAAAAACAGAGAAAAACAATGTTAGGCAACCCTCTTGCGGTAGATATCCACCGCGTTTTCGAAAAAAATATCGTAAACACCAGCAATATTTTCAACAGCTATATTGCCGGTGCCACTACCGAAGATAAAATAATGCGGCATAAACGCATTGAACGTTTTGTCGGTGCCATAAATCGTTTCTTTATCGATTGCGGACTTTCACCGCTGCAAGTCGAAAGTATGAACGTAGATGAAAAAAAACTAATTAACTTTTCTCTCCAGCTCAGCGGTTATATTCGCGATGCTCAAAAATCTTTAGACAAACTGTCAGATGTTTATGCGCGTGACGATGATTTATCCGATTTGTATAAAGCTGCTGCTCACTATACTGTTGCCTGCAACGGCAAAGTTGCCGGCAGTAAATATCATTTCGAACACAATAAAAACTATTGTTTTTGGCATGTTGACAATCCGCAAAACCTTTCAGAAAGCACATTTTCCCCCATAGAAGGAGAATTGTCCGCCAGCCGCCATACTTTGATTTTATCTATGCCTTTTCATATCAAACCGATTGAAAGCGAACTCCGCAAATGGACTTATGAATATATGCATGATACTTTTGCCAGCCGGACTTTCGGCAAAGACGTAGATGTTTATTTGGCGCATTTTCCAATTGAACAGCCCCGCGGCGAAAAATTTTCTCTAACTCTTGAAACGCTGAAATCTGATAGTGATTATTTTGAACCGATGGACTTAAAATTAGTCAAAGATCACCTGCTTCCGTTTATTGCAAAAGGACTGAATATTGATAAACAGGCAAATGTAATCAGCGGAGAGCCTTACTCTTCAGAACAGCTTGCCGCCAATTTCCGCAATTTAACCTTCTTTGGCTATTGTTCAGGAACCGCTCACGCTCACCGCTGGATTAATGCTGTTCGGCATATCGGCAAACAGCTTTATGCCAGACAAGACATTGACAAAGCTATGGAACAAATTTTTATGTCAAGTTATGCCTTTTTACCATTCAAAGAAAACAACAGCTATTCCGGCGTACATTTTATGGGAAATTACGGCGATGACAAAAACCGTAAAGAGCCTTTTGTAAAAATGTTCAGTCCCGAGATGTATGAAAAAGTTAAATATCAAAATGAAGCCGGAAAAGTCAGAATTACGACCATGCCGGATAAACGCAACTTTGTTGTAGCCGCCTCATTGCCTGACGATTTGCTTATTGTGGATAAACAACAGTTGTTAAAGCGTATTCCAAATCAAGAAAACGGACACCATATAGCATTTTTAACAACGCCGAATTTGGCAAATGACGATAATTTTGTATGCAATATGTTTGCCAATGTAATTGAAAATGCCGCTTTAGGCTACCGCGGTAAAGAAGTTTTTGCCCCCAGACATTTGCATAATGCTTCTCATATTTTAAGAAATGCTGCAATTTTCGGTCAACGTCATAATTTGAAAAATAATGGGTTAAGTATGTAACTAACTCCATATTCCTTGCTTAAAGACAAAAAATACGCTACTATATGCATATATTTTTAGTTTAGGAGATTTTTTATGAAACCGGAAGAAAAAGATAACGACAATAAAGAAAATAAAGACAATAAACATGATGAAGAAGAAGTTCATGTTTACGGACGGATTATCAAACGTAAAATTTATTTTGACAATGAATCTTTTTTTAAAGATTTGGAAAAGAATATAAAAGAATCTCACGCCCTCAAACCAACTGTTACTCCAGAAAAACAAAAATTTGAAGAAAAAATCGCACAGCTGAAAGCACTGCTGGACAAACAAAAAAATAACGCCGAAAAACAAAAAGACGACAAAAAAAGAATGGCGGATATAATTCGCGAAAAGTCAGGCCGCTCTAATGGCAGCAATAAAACCAATAGTTCAGAAAAAAATGCCGGAAAACAACAGCAAAATACAGCTGGAAATCAGCCTCAGCAACCGCAACCGAATACTGAAGAATTAATAAAATATTGCGAAGGCGCTATTGCATTTTTAGACCTTGTTAAAACCGAAATCGGAAACGATATTCAAAATATGAACAACATCTTATCATCGGGAACCCCAAGATCCTATACTCATATCGTGGGATTTTCCGTACGCCCGCTTCCAAACGAGCGAGATAATAATAACGAAAACAAGCCCGAAAACGATAAAGACAATGATAAAGATAACGATGAAGGCAAAGACAATAATAATGACAAAGATAAAAACGAAAAAGATAAAAATGGTAAGAACAATGAAAATGCCGAAAATATAAACAATAAAACCGATGAGCAATCTCCAAATAACGAAGATGAAATGCAACCATCTTCTACGCAAGAGAAAAACTATGCAGAACCCGACAATTCTGCTTTAGCAAGCAATTCTGCCGAAACATCAAAACAAGATATGCGGAATGCTCTTAAAAATCTTCGTTTTTCACCGACAATCAAACCCAAACCCGTAAATAAAAATCAGGGACAAAAACAAATGTTTCAGTCCAAAGGTCGAAGTTTATAATTAATATAACATATGCAAAAATGCCGTTATTTAATAATAACGGCATTTTTATTTCTCTGCAAACAAATCAATCAAAAATTATTTTTTCAATTTACATTCTCGATGCAAGGCTATATCCAAAACCTGTCCGACTTCAGAAACCGGAATAATTTTGAGTCCTTCTTTAACATTTGAAGGAATATCAGCCAAATCTTTTTCATTTTCCTGAGGAATAATAACGGTTTTTATACCTCCGCGCAAAGCTGAAAGCAGTTTTTCTTTCAATCCGCCAATAGGCAAAACTCTGCCTTGCAGTGTAATTTCACCGGTCATAGCCACATCTTTGCGCACAGGAGTTTTTGTAAACACCGAAACCAATGTCGTATACATGGCAATACCTGCCGAAGGTCCGTCTTTCGGCGTAGCGCCTTCGGGAACATGGACATGCACGTCTGTTTTTTCAAACACTTCAGGGTTTATACCAAGTTTTTCAGCATGAGAACGCACAACTGAATAAGCTGTTTCAATAGATTCTTTCATCACTTCACCCAGCTTACCGGTTTGCATAACTTTTCCTTTCCCCGGCATATCAACAGCTTCAATAAACAAGATATCGCCGCCGACTTCAGTCCAAGCCAAACCAGTAGTGACACCGATATGATCTTCTTGTTCGGCTTCGCCAAAACTGAATTTGCGCACGCCGAGATAATCGCTCAAATTTTTAGCTGTTACTTCAATAGGCAATTTTTTCTTTTTGCCAAGCAACAATGCCTTAATTGCTTTACGGGCTATATTTGACAATTCCCGCTCCAAATTGCGCACTCCTGCTTCACGGGTGTAATAACGCACAATATCCCGCACTGCATCGTCATTAATAAACAATTCTTCGGGTTTTACCGCGTTTTCCTTAAATATTTTCGGCAACAGATGGTGTTTGGCTATTTCTATTTTTTCGTCTTCCGTATAGCCCGACAAGCGTATAATTTCCATACGATCCAACAATGGGCGCGGCATATCCAAACTATTTGCCGTAGTTACAAACATCACATCAGACAAGTCATAATCGACTTCCAAATAGTGATCCTGAAAAGCGCTGTTTTGTTCAGGGTCAAGCACTTCCAACAAAGCCGAACTCGGATCTCCGCGCCAATCACTGCCCAATTTGTCAATTTCATCAAGCAAAAACAATGGATTTGATGTACCGGCTTTTTTCATACCTTTGATAATTTTCCCCGGCATTGATCCGATATAAGTTCTCCGGTGTCCGCGAATTTCGGCTTCATCTTTCATACCGCCCAGAGAAGCACGCACAAAACTGCGGCCCGTTGCACGCGCGATAGACTGTCCTAGAGAAGTTTTTCCCACTCCCGGAGGACCGAATAAACACAAAATAGGTCCTTTAACCTTATCAGCACGCGACTGAACAGCTAAATATTCCAAAATTCTGTCTTTTACTTTTTCAAGCCCGTAATGATCTTCTTCCAAAATTGCCATGGCTTTATTCAGGTCTTTGTTAACTTTGGAATATTTTTTCCATGGAATATCCAGCAACCAATCCAAATAATTGCGGACAACGGTGGCTTCTGCCGACATCATACTCATACTTTTGAGTTTTTTGACTTCGGATAAGGCTTTTTCACGCGCTTCTTTAGACAGGCGTGTTTTTCTTATTTTTTTCATATAGGATTCGGCTTCGTTTTCTTCTTCACCATCGCCCAATTCTTTTTGAATAGCCCGCATCTGTTCGTTCAGATAATATTCTTTCTGGCTTTTTTCCATTTGCTTTTTAACGCGGGACTTTATTTTGTTTTCAACCTCAAGCAAGGTTATTTCCGAGTCCATCAATTCCAAAAGCTTATGAAAACGCTCTTTTAGAGTCACACATTCCAAAAGCGCCTGTTTATCTTCTATTTTCAAAGACAGATGTGATGATATTGTATCGGCAAGTTTGTTCAAATCATCTATCTGGCTCACCGAAACCAAAACCTCTGGCGGTGTTTTTTTAGACAATTTGACATATTCTTCAAACTGCGACAGAACTGCCCGTGAAAGTGCTTCTTCTTCCACATCGTTTTCTTCGGTTTCGGGCAAAGAAATAACTTCAACTTTCATAAATCCGTCATTTGGAATAAAAGTGTCTATTTTTACACGTTCCATACCTTCGACCAAAACTTTTACCGTGCCGTCCGGCAATTTCACCAATTGCACCACGGTTCCCAAAGTTCCGATTTTGAAAATGTCATTTTCTTCCGGCTCTTCAACAGCCGCATCTTTTTGGGTTGCCAGCACAATGCTTTGATCATGATCAATAGCCGACTGCAAAGCTCTGATAGACTTTTCACGTCCGACAAAAAGCGGAACAATCATCTTCGGATAGACCACAATATCACGCAAAGGCAGCAAGGGAAAAGTTTCTTTATTATCCATTATCACAATATCCTCTTTATTAATGCACTTTAGTATATAGGCAACATAATTTAAACTGCAACCGCCGCAAGCAATTTATCAGCCGATTTTTTAATCTGACCGACATTTAAAATTTCTGTTTGCCGTTAATTAAATACAAATTTCATTTCTAACGGTTAATATAAATTTTTTTTCCAAAAACAGTTACAATTTTTTGTTTTTTATCTTTTAATTTTTTAACGGAGAAAATCCCCTGTATCATATTTTCAATTTTTTTGCGATATCCCCAAAAATCGATTTCTTTGCACAAACTTCTATACGACGCATTCTTCTTCAATTTGCTTTTTGCATAATGTTTATTCAAATATATTTTGCATTTTTTCAAATATTGCCGATTGCTTGGCTGAAGTTCTGCCGGAAGCAGCCGATATCTATATAAAAGTCCGCCGAGATTTTTCAAATCAACCAAGCATTTTTCTTCAGTATTGAGTTTTTGAAAAAAATCACTTTTATGATAAAATTCAAATTGCTTTTCAACCTCATCTAAACTGATAGCTCGCGACATAGTCGAACCCTGACGAAACAAACGGTAACAATAGTAACTTTGTCCGATAGCCTGAATTGCCAGTTGCTTAAATACGCATTGAAGGTTGAAAAAACCGTCTTCGGCTATAATTAGATGTTCATGAAAACGCAAATGATTTTTCTGCAGAAAATCACGGCGGTAGATTTTATCCCAAATTGTATTGCAAAAATTTAAAACCAACTTTTCAAAAGGGATTTTTTCTTCTTCAAAGCGTTTCAGCACTTTTTTTGCGCCGGTTTCGGTTAATTTTCCATTTAAATATTCATAATATCCGAAAACGGCCATATCAACATTTCTTTTGTCAACAGCGCTGATTATTTCTTCATAAGCGTTTTGCTTCAGCCAATCATCGCCGTCAACAAAAGAAATATACTCTCCCTGAGCGGCATCTAATCCGCAGTTGCGGGCTGAAGAAACCCCGCCGTTAGGTTTATCAATTACTTTTATACGGCTGTCTTTCGCTGCATAATGATTTAAAACATTCAAAGAACCGTCTGTCGATCCATCATTAACGCAAATTATTTCAATATCATTAAATGTTTGTTCAATAAGACTGTCCAAACATTGCGGCAAATAAGGTTCAACATTATAAACCGGAACTATAACGGAAATTTTAACCATAATAACCTCTATTTAAAAAAATTGTAATCAGTATAAAGGGCTTCCGAAAAAATGCAATAATATTTTGCCGCATGAAAAAACGCTCCGAAATGACTGTTTTCGAAGCGCTTTTAGAGGTTTAATACTGTTTTTTGAAACTAAGCTGCCTTGCTCATTTTGCGAGCGGCAAACTCATTCATTTTTGCAATAACATAATCCAAATCTTCATTATCAAGATATGGTGTCATCGGAATTGACAATACAGTCTTTGACAATTTTTCACAAACAGGCAAAGAACGATTATTCCATTTTGCATAAGCAGTTTGAGTGTTAACCGGACGCGGATAGTAAGCACCGCACGGAATACCGTTTTCTTTTAACCATCCCATCAATTCATCTCTGTCTTCGCAATGAATTGTGTACAAAGCATAAGCAGAATGGCAATTATCCAAAATTTTTTGTTTGCCGAAATATTCTGACAATTCATTATCATAACGCTGTGCAACGCGGTAACGGTCTTTCAGTTCCTGATCGAAAACTTTTAATTTTTGCAGCAAAACGGCACCCTGAAAAGAATTCATACGACCTGTCATACCCAAACGAACGTTGTCATAATGATCTTCGGGGCTCATACCATGAACACGGCAAGATTTTACCAATTCATTTTCTTCATTGCTGTTAGTAAACACAGCACCGCCGTCGCCATAGCAGCCGAGAGGTTTTGTAGGATAGAAAGAAGTTGCGGTCATATCGGCAATTGAACCGGCTTTTTTACCTTTATAAACAGAACCGTAAGATTGGCAAGAATCAGACAAAACTTTCATACCATTTTCGTGAGCAATTTTAATGATTTCATCATAATCGCACGGAGAACCGAAAATATCGACCGGAATTACGGCTTTAAGTTTTAATTTTCCTTCTTTTTTAACTTCATCAATCGCACGCTGCAAATCTTTAGGATCCATATTAAAAGTATTTGGATCTGAATCTACAAAAATCGGAGTTGCACCCAACAAAACCGGAGCTTCAGCCGAAGCGACAAAAGTAAAAGATGAAACAAATACGGCATCACCGGCTTTAACATCCCAAGCCATCAAGGCTAAGGTCAACGCATCGGTTCCGGAACCACAGGTAGAGCAGAATTTCGTTCCGGAATAAGCGGCCAATTTTTCATCCAATTCTCTGGTTTCAGGTCCCTGACAATATGCGCCATGGTTCAAAATAGCTTCAAAAGCTTCCAAAAATTTTTCCTGTCCGATAACATTTTGTGAAGTTTTACAATCAAACAACATAATCGGTTTATTAGGTTTAGTACTCATTTTTGTATCCTTATAAAATTTTCAACTGGAACGGATACTAAGACAAAAGCTTATTTTTGGCAAAACACAAAAAATTTCGGTATTGTAACAAAAATATTTGCCTTTACTTAAATCTGCTGATATATTGGCGGCAATTTCACTAATAAAAAAAAGGATTAGATTTTGTTAAAACAATCTGTTGCCATAACTGTTTTGCTTTCTTTAGCAACTTTCGGAGCAGCACATGCCGCGGAACAGGAAAGCTGGCTGGAGAGATATAACCGCTCTATGTTTGATTTTAATATGCAGGCCGACAAATATATTCTTAAGCCAATGGCTAAAGCTTATCGCGCCGCTACAACCAAAGATATCCGCAACCGTGTCAGTTCGGCACTTGATAACGTTGACGAACCCGTAACGGCAGCCAACCATACTTTGCAAGGCAATATTGCCGAAACTTTCAAATCTGTTGCCCGTTTTGCCATCAACAGCACTCTCGGTTTGGGCGGTATGTTTGATGTTGCCGAAGGATGGGGACTGTCCAAAAACAAAACCGGTTTTGATGAAACTATGGCTCACTATTGCGTTCCGGACGGACCTTTTATTGTAGCCCCGCTCTTTGGACCATTTACGCTCAGATCCGGCACCGGCCGCCTTGTTGATGGTTTTTCAACACCGCTGTACTGGGCTGCGCTTAATGATAAAAACTATTCTGCAAAAATTTCATACGGCTACATGGCAATCAGCGCCATAAGCGCAAGAGAACGTTCAATTGAGTTTCTTGACGATTTGCAAAACAATTCTGTTGATTTTTACACTACCATGCGTTCAGCTTATTTGCAAAATCGTCAAAAATTGAATTCGGCTTGTCAGGCAGCCGACAGCACTCCAAGCTACGATTTTGATTTTGATGTTGAAGAAGAATAATAAACTTTCAGGAGAAACAATCTATGCATAAAAAAATTTTTACGGCTGTTATCGGCAGCATTATGTTATTGGCAAATGTGGCAAAAGCCGATGTTAATGCCGCTAAAGCTGAAGAATTTGTTAAAAACACCACTCAGGAAGGTTTGGTAGAAATTATCAATTCAAAAGCCTCACAGGCGGAACGTAACGCCAGATTTGAAAAATTGTTTAATTCGGCTCTTGACTTAAAATTTATCGGACGTTTTGTCCTCGGTCGTTACTGGAAAACTGCTTCGAATGAGCAACGCGACCGTTTTATTGATGTGTATCGCAAATTAAACGTACAAACATGGTCAAAGCGTTTTGATGAGTTCAAAGGTAAAGAATTTATTTTCAAAGGAACAACGCCTTCATCTTCTTCTAATCAAATTTTTGTAAACTCCATTGTCCCCATGGATCAAGGTCAGCCGGCCAATGTAGTTTGGAGAGTTAAACAACAAGGAGATAAATTTAAAATCGTTGATATTATCATTGAAAATGTGAGCTTAGCCATCACAGCCCGTAACGAATACAGTGCTTTTATAAAAAAATCTCAAAAAGGTATTGACGGTTTGATTGCAGATTTAGAGAACAAAATCTCAAAATAATAAAAAAAAAGCCTCCGGATGGAGGCTTTTTTTTTATTCACCACCTTGTAAAGAACTTTAATCAAATTATATCCTTTGTAAAGGAGTATGGTCATGGGAACATTATTGAAATATATTTTCTATATTATAATAATTTTGTTGATTTATCTTGTGGCAAAAGATATTTACGACGGAAAAATAAATCAGGATACTACCGTTCGGGAAATGGGAACAACCCTGGAACAACAATCACAAAAAATTGTAAAAGACGGAGTTGCGACAATAGAAAAAGAATCCCAAAAAGAAATAAAAAAGTAACCAATAACAACACCATAATTTATTTTTTGCTCAAAAGCATATAAAAAATATGGTTGAGAAAATCCAACCGATATAATATCGCTCTAATTTAAATATAAAAAAGCCGCCTGTTTAAAGGTGGCTTTTTTATTAATTTTACTGATAAAATTTCATTGTATCTGTGTCATACTTCAAATGCCAAACGGCGCAATTTTCAAGAGTTAAACCTTTAAGGCTCAAACCGCACTCCAAAGCATTCATAACTCCGGCATGACAAACAATACCTAAATTTTTTCCTTCATTTTCGTTCACAATTCTGTTCAAACAAGCATATACACGATCAAAAACCTCATGTTTGCTTTCTCCTTTTGGAAAATGGTTATCCCAATTTGTTAAATCGGGATTGAGGTAATTGGTTGCCAATTCACCGAATGTTTCTTGTATTTTAGCAAAAGTTTGCCCTTCTGCTACGCCAAAATCAGCTTCATGCAGGTCATTATAAACTGTTACCGGCATATTTCCATTTGCTTCAGAAATTTTTTGAGCTGTTTGTCTGGCGCGTATCAGCGGAGAAGAAAACAATTTGTCCAAATTTAAAGTTTTAACTTTCTCGGCTAATTGTTCAGCTTGTTCCAATCCTGTTTTATTAAGAGGAACATCAATAGAATATCCCTGCCACAAACCAGCTAAATTTTTGTCTGTTTGACCGTGACGGAAAATAAAAACGTTTTTTACCATAATGTACGAATAATATATTTTGTATTGTTTTATAACAAAAAAACGTTGTATTTGCAATAAAAAAAACAAACATTTTTATACGGCGTTTTTATTTTTCCGTAGACCCCAAACCTCCATTACGTATTTCTTGAGCATCATCATCATAAGTAATTCCATAGGGTAAAAAAATTCCCTGACAGAATGCCTTTCCTTTATCTATATGCAGCTGTTTATCGCCGTCATTTGTCAATTTTACCCAAATATGTCCTTCGTTATTAGAGTTGTTATAGTAGTCCTGATCGATAATTCCAACCGAATTTCCCAAACGGGCGTGATATTTAAACCCCAATCCTGATTTTGGAAAAATTCCCAAAAACCATCCATCGTCAATTTTACATTTCAATCCGGTAGGAATTTTAAGTGCTTCTTTCGGAGCCAAATCAATTGTAAACAATGCCATAATATCATAACCTGCCGAACCTTTAGTCGCGCGCTGTGGAAGTGTTAACTCAGTAATTTCAGCCCCTTTTATATCTTTATCCCATTGCTGAGCGCTGATACATTCAAATTTTGCTATTTTCGGGCTCATTTCCCCTCCTGTAAAAAACAAGGCAGGTCTTGCAAAAGCGTTTGCTATGATTAAATTAATGATGGAAATATCATTTTCCGCATTAATCATCAATGGAGAAAATTATGAAAAATAAGCAGAAAAAACAGATTCTTTCTGACTTTGAAAACAAATGCGACTGCCGCGAAGACGACAATTGCGGTTGTTCTTTTCCCAATAACACTCAACCAAGCTATGAGGCGACCTGCCCTAAAAATCTCAATCAAACAGATTGTTGTAAAAATTTATCTGCTTCCAAAAAAGCCTGACAGCCGGAGCCGGCAGCTGTGACCGCTTGGCGATAAACAGAATCTTTAACATCTCCGGCGGCAAAAACCCCTTCAACGCTGGTTTTACATGTTCCCGGAGCTGTTACGATATAGTCGTCCTTATCAAGTTCCAGTACCGATTTAAAAATTTCGGTATTCGGTTTATGCCCGATTGCTATAAACAAGCCGTCTAATTTAAGTTCTTTTTGTTCATCTGTTTTCAGGTTTTTCAGAACAACACCGGTCAAAGATTTCGGCATATCGGTTCCCAAAACATCAGTAACAACACTGTCCCATTCAATATGAATTTTTGGATTTTTAAAAATTCTGTCTTGTAAAATTTTGTCTGCACGCAACTCGTCACGACGGTGAATCAAAGTTACAGATGCGGCAATGTTTGCCAAATACAAAGCTTCTTCAGCCGCGGTATTACCGCCGCCGACAACGGCTACTGCCCGATTGCGATAGAAAAAACCATCACAGGTTGCGCACCCTGACACACCGAAACCACGGAATTTTTCTTCATTTTTCAATCCCAGCCAACGAGCAGAAGCTCCGGTAGCAATGATAACGCTGTCGGCTTGATAAGTATTTGATTCTGAAATTAAGGTAAAAGGACGATGAGAAAAATCAACTTCGGTAATATGGTCATCAATCATTTTAACTCCCAATTTTTCAGCTTGACGCTGCATTCTGTCCATCAATTCCGGACCTGACACTGCATCGGGAAATCCGGGGTAGTTTTCAACATCTGTTGTAATTGTCAATTGTCCGCCTTTTTGAAAGCCTGAAACCAACAACGGTTCCGCACCGGCACGTGCGGCATATATGCCCGCTGTATATCCGGCCGGTCCTGAACCGACAATGATAATTTTCGATTTATATTGAGCCATATTTATTCTCCTTTTTAATATTGCAAATAAAGATACTATTTTTAACGCCCGATTCAAGTTTTAAATTATAGCGCTGAGAATAAAGATAATTGAATAAAAAAGGTTGACATAGTTCTAAAAATGTGCCATTTAATGGCTCGTACACATTCAGTGCGCTCCTAGCTCAGCTGGATAGAGCAACAGCCTTCTAAGCTGTGGGTCGGGCGTTCGAATCGCCCGGAGCGCGCCACTTCAAACCCTAGGTTTTCCTAGGGTTTTTCTTTTAATATAGAATCATGCTCCGGCACTGAATTTTCCGGATATAAAAAAGCCCTTCATAAAGAAGGGCTCTGCAGAATTAGCAAATAACTAAACAATCATCGCTGTAAATTCAGCTTCAGAAACAACTTTATCATCGACCATAGATTTGCCTTTAAAAACAAAAACATTACGACGAGCTTGCACTTTTTCAACATACATTTTAAGCTGATCTCCAGGTTTCACTGGTTTGCGGAATTTTACGCCGTCAATTGACATAAACAACACATTAGGAGCTTTTTCCATATTTTCAGAAGCTGCAACAACTATTGCACCGGCAGTCTGTGCCATGGCCTCAATTTGCAAAACCCCAGGCATAACCGGATTGTTTGGAAAATGCCCCTGAAAAAATTCCTCGTTCATAGTCAAATTTTTCAATCCCATACCTTTTTCACCGGGGACTTCGACTTCCAAACGGTCAACCAACAAAAACGGGTAACGGTGTGGCAAAAATTTCATAATATCTTCGATATAATAAACTTTCTTTTCAGACATTGTTTTTTCCTTATAACATATTATTTTTTTGAACTTTTTTGTATAAATGACACTTGGCGCATAAAATCTTTAAACGGAACACAAGGTGTGCCCATCATCACGCTTCCGGCTTCAATATCGCGCATTACACCCGATTGAGCTGCAATTTGAGCACCGCTGCCAACATTCAAATGATCGGCAAAACCTGTTTGTCCGCCGCAAACGACATAATCACCAAAAGTACAGCTTCCGGCGATTCCCGTTTGAGACACAATCACACATCCACGCCCCATTTTATCATTGTGGGCAACTTGAACCAAATTATCAATTCGGCAGCCGTCTCCTATAACCGTATCTCCCAAAGCACCGCGGTCAATACAGGTGCAAGAACCGACTTCTATGTCATTGCCCATAATAACCCGTCCCAATTGCGGTATACGTTTATGCACGCCGTTTATGGTTTCAAAACCGAAACCATCCTGCCCAATGCGTGCCCCATTATAAATATAGCAGTTATTTCCCATAATTGTATAGGCAACACAGCTGTGTGCACCAAGACGGCAGTTGTCGCCAATGACACACCCTTCAGAAACAACGGCAAAAGGCTCTACAACCGTATTTTTGCCAATTTTGACATTAGCACCGATAACGGCATAATCGGCTATTGAACATCCTTCTCCTATCTCGGCAGTTGCATCAATTACAGCAGTTGAAGCAATTCCGGCTGCCGGACGTTTTTCAGCGTACATTGCTTCTTTTAATTTGAGCGCAGCTTGTTTAGGATTGACTGTGGTCAGCACAATCACATTCGGAGCAATAAACTCAGCTAATTCAGGCGTAGTAACGCAGGCTTTTGCTTTTATTTCGGCTCCGGCTGCTTTTTTCTTGCGATCATAGAAAAAACAAACTTCTTTTTCCAACGAACGCGGCGTCGTCCATCTTGCGATCAACGTCTCGGCGATGAAGGGGCGTGATATGTCGCTT
>UQMA01000007.1 GCA_900542055.1 uncultured Azospirillum sp.
AAATAGCTCTTAAATCGAATATTTTGTATAATTGCATGAGTACAATTAAGTGCAATTTAATTTCATTATCAATAAGAAAAGGCTCAAGAGGCAGGGTAAAACCTGTTTCTTGAGCCTTTTTTTTATAAGTACTTATAACACATTAATCATTTAATGCTTCACCAAGTTTTCTACCAATATTAATTCCAATTTGGCTTTCACCAATCTTATAATATTGATTATTACGAGTAATAAGTTGTATTCTATCATAAGGACGAAGTCCAGGAATGTTACGTCTAAGAAGTACTTCAAATTTATTTTTATGAGCATATAGACCTGTTTGATATTCAGGATTAAAGTCAGGGTCAAACAAAGCACTTGTTATCAGATTACATGCAGTAATAAAATCACTTGGACCTGTAGCAGAAGCAACAGGAGAACTCCAAGTAGTTTTAATTTCACTTGTTATTCCCATAGGATTATACATTGTACTATCACTATATAATCTATCAGAAATATATAATAAAGAAGCAACAAATCCATTATTTCTAATATCGTCATCATCCCACGCAGCATATATAGCCATTACAAATAATACAGCTGAAAGAACAGCAGCATTTTCTGCAAAAGTTCTTCTAATATTTGCTCTTTCATCTTCAGAAAGATTATCCCAATTAAACATCATATTTTGAATAGAATCTATACCAGCAAGCATTGCAGTTTGAATAGAAGCTAATACTATATTAGTATTATTATTTTTAGCTTTTTCTTTAGAAATACTATTCAAATCTACAAATTCAGTACAAAGGAAATCAATAAGGTCTTGATTAGCACCTCTTTCATTACTTCCTCTTGTTTCAGAATAATATCCTTTTCTACGCCAACGTTTCATAATACCATGATAAAGATGTTTATGATATTGCATAACAAGACTACCCCACCATTCTTTTTCAATTTTAGCAGCATAACAACTCAAAGCGTCATCCTGCGGCTGTGGAATTATATCATTCCATTGACGCAAAGTCTGCAACACTAATTGCCCGCCTAAAACCGCAAGCTTATCATGCAAAATTTCTCCCGTAGTATCCGGAGTAATGGCAACTTCACCTTTTAACAGCATATCTCCTGTGTCCAATCCGGCAGCCACTTTCATAATCGTGACACCGCTGACTTTATCGCCAGCTTCTATACTGCGCTGAATCGGGGCTGCTCCTCTCCATCTTGGCAATAGTGAAGCATGAATATTGATACAGCCCATAGGATAAGCATCTAACACGGGTTGCGGTAAAATTAAGCCATAAGCGGCAACAACAGCCACATCTGCTTTTAATTCGGCAAATTTTCTTTGCTCAGTTTCATTACGCAAAGTTTTAGGAGTCCGCACTTCTATACCACGTTCTTCCGCCCAAAGATGAACCGGAGTTTTAACCAATTTATTACCCCGTCCCGAAATCTTTGGTTCTTTTGTATAAACAGCAATAATTTCATGTTCGTCTGCCAGGGCTTTCAACGCTTCCAAAGCAAATTCGGGAGTGCCCATAAATACGATTTTCACGCTTCTTCCTCCTGTTCCTGACGCATTTTTTGCAATTTTTTCAAAAGCATCTGGCGTTTCAAACGACTGATATGGTCAATATATAAAATTCCGTCCAGATGATCAATTTCATGCTGCAGAGCAACTGCCAGCAATCCATCTGCTGATATTTCTTTTTCTTTACCGTCATAGTCTTGATAATGGACGCGCACTTGTTTAAAACGATTGACTTCAGCACTTTGATCTGGAAGCGAAAGGCAGCCTTCAAATTGACAACTTTCTTCTTCCGAATGCCAAATAATTTCAGGATTTACCAAATACAAAGGCGAACGCTTTTCACCTTCATCTTCGTGGCTTATATCAATAACAACTACTCTTTTCAAAACCCCGACCTGCGGAGCGGCCAATCCTACGCCTGCCGCCGCATACATTGTTTCCAACATATCATCTAACAAACGGTGCAGTTCAGCGTCTATTTTAGAAACTTTTTCCGATTTCTGTTTAAGAACGGGATGAGGATATTCAAAAATTTTCAGCTTTGCCATTTCTGCCTTTTACCTTTATTGTCTTAATTGTTTTGCAATTTGATCCAATAATGCATTCACCATTTTAGGTTCGTTTTTGCTAAAAAACGCATAAGCCATATCAACATATTCTTGAATGACCACTTTGCTGTCAAGATCCAAAGTATGCACAATTTCATACATTGCACAAAGCAAAAGCGCCTGCAAAGTTCCGTCGCAGCGTTCAAGACTGTGTCCGGCTGTCAAAAACATATTAAGAGATTTTTCCAAATCTTCCTTATCCGCATGCACTCCTCTGACCAAACGTTCAAAATAGGCTTTATCCATAGGCTCCACAGGCACATTTTCTTCTCCGCCCTGAGGATTATCTTCTATAACAAAACGTCCGACTTCGCCATTAACAAAATCTTTTATAACTTCATCAACGGGCAACTGGCTGTAAGCAATCATATATGTTGCTTGAACTGCTGCCAAACGGGCAACACTTTTCATTCTTATTTTTTCGGACACAAACTTTGCCATTTTTACTCCCCTTTTTTTTCAACTTTATTTTGTTTTGCCAATTCATCAATTTTATTTACAAATTCTTCAAAATCGCTTGCCTCGCAAAAATCCTTATACACCGACGCAAAACGAATATAAGCAACATTATCAAGGTTTGCCAGAGCGTCCATGGCATATTCGCCGATAACCGTTGAAGATATTTCCGCTTCTCCAGAACTTTCCAAACGACGCTGTATCGAATTGACAATTTTATCAACCCGTTCCTGAGTAATCGGCCGTTTGCGGACAGCCAACTGTATTGAACGGGCTAATTTATCACGGTCAAAGCGCATTTTTTCACCGTTTTTTTTCACAACGACCAACTCGCGCAACATCACTCTTTCAAAAGTTGTAAAGCGCGATCCGCATTCCGGACACTCGCGGCGGCGGCGGATACACGTATTATCCTCGCTCAAACGAGAGTCTTTCACCTGGCTGTCAAGGCAGCCGCAAAACGGACATTTCATTAATATTTTATCCCTTAAGCAGTGTGTCTGTCACTTTATAGAGTTCCGAAGAATATCTAGCTCCTTTTATAAGTAGAATATCATTATTTTGCAATAGTTTATTTTTCAAAAACTCGGCTATTCCCTCCTTATTTTCAAAATAATATTGCTCTATTTTGTCTGGAAGCTGAGCCAACATATCTTTCATTTCGGGACAAACGCCTACAACAATGTCTATTCCGGTTTCAGCCAAAAGTTTTCCTATTGCAATATGTTGGGCTTTAGAGGTGTTTCCTAATTCTGCCATTTTCCCCAAAACCGCAATTTTTCGTCCTTTGCATGGCATTTCATCTAAAGATTTAATAGCTATTTTCATAGCTTCAGGCTGTCCGGAATAGCTATCGTCAATTAAAGTATAAGTCCCTGATGCAGGCAAATTTAATATATGTTTTTTTCCTCTTCCGTCCAGCGCGCCAAAATCTTTTAAAGCTGCCGCCGCTTTATTTAAATCAAGCTTCAAAGCTTGTGCAACAGACAACGCCGCCCATGCATTATAACGCTGTATTTCTCCGTCCTGTTCCAAATTCAACTCACCTTCATAGTGGTTGTTTTTACCAAATAAAATAATTTTGGCATTATGTTCTTTGGCTCTGAGTTTCAGAATATCGGCAAAATTAGTATCCTCATTAATAATTGCTGTGCCGCCTTGTTTCAATCCTTCGAAAATCTCTGCCTTAGCTTCGGCGATTTCCTCAAAATTATCAAAAAATTCAATATGCATCGGATAAACATTTGTAATCAATGCAATATCGGGAGTAACATAAGATACCAATTTTGAAATTTCGCCTTTGGAACTCATTCCCATTTCAATCACGGCATATTCAGCATCCATATCCATTTCAAGCAAGCTCTGCGGAACGCCTATATGATTATTATGGTTTCCGCCGGTTGCATAAGTTTTGCCAAAAGCAGACAGCATATGTTTAATTTCTTCTTTGGTGGTGGTTTTACCGGCGCTGCCTGTCAAACCGATAACCGTACCTTTGAACCGCGAACGATTATAAGCTCCTAAGAGGCCATAAGCCTCAACGGTATCTTTTACGACAATTTGTCTGCACTCGTCAACGTCAGACACCAAATGGCTGACTATCACAAGTTCACAGCCGTTTTCAACAGCCGTTTTAACAAAATTATGCCCATCAAAATTTTCACCCTTTATAGCAACGAACAAAGAACCTTTTGCCGCCTTTCGACTATCGGTTGTCATGTTTGTTATTTCTGTATGAACAATTTTAGAAGTTGAAAACGTAACTCGAACTATATCTTCTGAACTGATTTTTTCCATTGTTTTTTCCTAGTTAAAATTATTCATTTATATATATTTCCGAAAGGTGAAAATTTTATTTAAAATACTTTGAACATTTTTTTGCATATAGTAAAAAATTATATTTTTCTAAATTAGTTTTTTGTCGATTTCACTTGACAAATTAACACAAAAACTATCTTATAAGCGCAGATATAGTTAGCTTGACTATGTTTAACAATAATAACTAAAGAACTTTTAAAAGGACATAAAACTATGAAAAAAGCTGTATTACTCGCTGGAGTTGCTTGCTTGTTCGCCGGCGCTGCTAACGCCGAAATCAAACCTTATATCGGTTTGGATGGTAACTATTCTACTCTCGATTGGGCTTATGACATTGAAGATTCCGTTGAAGATGATTATCAGTCAGTTTCTTTCGTTGCCGGTAGCAAAATCGTTCGCAACTTTGGTTTAGAAGCTTTCTATCAGCTTTCTAACGGTGAAAAAAACCGTGATGCCGTTTCTGGTACAAACCACAGCCGTTTTACTGCTTACGGCTTTGACGCTCTTGGTTATTTGCCATTGGGCTGCGAAGGCAAAGTTGAATTGATTGCCGGTGCCGGTCTTGGTGAATATACTTTCAAAGTAAGAAATATTGGTGAAAATGCTGAAGGCACAATGAAAGATCACTCTACAGGTTATCGTTTGAACGCAGGTGCTCAGTACAACATCGATGAAAACTGGTCTGTTCGCGGTATGTACCACCATGTATATACTCAAAAATCTTATGTTGATGCTATTGACGAATTTTCTTTGGGTATCAGATACAACTTCTAATCTTTGGATAAAAGTTGAACAGAAAACCGCGGTTTTTCCGCGGTTTTTTTTATTACACTCCTTACAGAAAAAACAAGTTTACCAGGGATTGAATACCAAAACGCAATTAAACACAATCCTTCCCCAACGAGCGTGGTCAAACCATAAGTTTTGCAGCTGATTATCCCCTAGTTTATGTGTAAAATATCTGTATTTCTTTTGCATATATAATAAGTAATACGTAAGAAGAATTTGCATTTTTCATTTAAATAAAAAACATCACAACAAAAAAGAGAGCTGCGAAACAACTCTCTTTTTTTATTTCAACTATGTTTGAAAAAATTATTCTTCTGAAAAGTTATACAATTCCTCAACGGAAACTTTCTTTTCATTAACTGTAACTTTGCCCAAAACATGGTCGATTAATTTTTCTTCCATAATAGGAGCTTTCAAAGCTTCAACAGCTTGAGCGTTTTTCAGATAATAGTCAAACACAACTTTTTCCTGCCCCGGATATTTTTTAGCCTCATTCATAATAGCGGCATTGATATCATCGGGAGTAATTTTAATTTTTGCTTCTTCGCCGGCTTCAGACAACAACAAGCCCAATTTTACGCGGCGGGTAGCAATTTTCTTGTATTCTTCCATCAAATCTTTTTCAGGAGTGTTCTTTTCGTGTTCATCAAGCTGATTCAGCTTTTTAGCATGCTGATATTGTTCTTCAATACCTTTAAACTCAGCTTCAACCAAACCGGCAGGAACATCAAAGCTGTATGCCGCGTCAAGTTTATCAAGCAATTGACGTTTTAATTTCAATTTAGAAGCATTTTCATAATCGCCGGCAATTCTCTTTTTGATATTTTCTTTTAATGAAGCCAAATCTTTTTCACCGACAGATTTTGCAAATTCATCATTGATTTCAATTGTTTTAGGCTGACGGATAGCTTTAACTTCAACAGCAAAAACAGCGTCTTTGCCAGCCAAATTTTTAGCATGATAATTTTCAGGAAATTTAACTTTAACGTCAATTTTATCACCGGCTTTAACACCCATCAATTGATCTTCGAAGCCGGGGATAAAGGTATTTGAACCCAATTCCAAAGGATAGCCGTTTCCTTTTCCTCCCGGAAATTCTTCGCCATCGACAGAGCCTACAAAATCAATAACAACGCTATCGCCTTTTTGAGCACTGTATGCAGCATCTTCAACTTTAACAGTTTCGCGGCGAGAATGAACAATATAGTCCAAAGCTTTGCTAACTTCGGCTTCAGGAACATCAGCCGTCATTTTTTCAACTGTAATTTTAGAAAAATCACCCAATTTAATTTCAGGCATTAATTCGGCATCAATTTCAAATTCAATGTCTTTACCGTCTTCAAATTTGCTGATTTTAACATTCGGCTGCATAGCCAAACGCAAACTGTTCTCTTTAATAACATTGTTGGCAGCTTCGCTGACAACTTCATCAAGAGCCTCGCCCAAAACAGAGGAGCGATACTTTTGTTTCAACATTTCTTTAGGAGCTTTTCCGGGTCTAAAACCTGGAATTTTAGTAGTTTTGGCAATTTGATCAAGTTTAGATTCGACTTTGGCTTCAAATTCATCAGCCGCAACTGTAACGGCATATTTTTTCTGCAAGCCTTCTGATTTTAGTTCTTTAACTTTCATTTGTAATTTCTCTTTCATGTTGAAACATAACCGATATGGTGCGGGCGAAGGGACTTGAACCCCCATGACTTGCGCCATCAGATCCTAAGTCTGACGTGTCTACCAATTTCACCACGCCCGCGCAAATACTTAACGAATACTAGCTAAAAAATTTCAGAAATCAAGCCAAAAAATCAAAAAAGTGGATTAAAACCCACGCTTTAGCCTTGCAATATAGACTTAAATATGTTTTTATCCGCCTAGAAGTAATAAATCAATAATATCAGGTAAAAATGACAAATAAAATAAATCCACGCAAAACTTTTGCAATCATTTCACACCCAGATGCCGGTAAGACCACTTTAACCGAAAAATTGCTGTTGTTTGCCGGCGCCATTCAACAAGCCGGTGCGGTTAAAGCCCGCGGAGAAAACCGCCACGCCCGTTCCGACTGGATGAAAGTTGAACAGGAACGTGGAATTTCTGTTGCCTCATCCGTTATGAACTTTGATTATAAAGATATAACTTTTAATCTTTTAGACACCCCTGGGCACGAAGATTTTTCTGAAGACACTTATCGTGTTTTGACTGCCGTTGACTCTGCCGTTATGGTTATCGATTCGGCAAAAGGTATTGAAACTCAAACAAAAAAATTATTTGAAGTCTGCCGGTTGCGCAATGTGCCTATTATTACTTTCATCAATAAACTTGACCGCGAAGGCCTTGATCCTTTTGAATTATTGGACGATATTGAAAAAACTCTCGCCCTTGATGTAACTCCTGCAAGCTGGCCAATCGGTATGGGCAAAGATTTTCGCGGATGTTATGATTTAATCAACGATCAATTGATTTTGATGAACAAAACCGGTGACAAATCTCAAATCAATGCCACCATCGAAACCTGCCGCGGATTAGATGATGAAAAACTGGATCGATTGCTGCCGGCTTATGCTGTCGAAAAACTGCGTGAAGATGTTGAAATGGTACGCGAACTGTGTCCGGCTTTTGATAAACAAGCCTATTTGGATGGAGCGATGACTCCTGTATTTTTTGGTTCCGCCATTAATAACTTCGGCGTTAAGGAAGTGCTTGAAGGTTTGCATGAACTCGCTCCGCAGCCGCTTCCCCGCCCTGCTGTTGAAAGAAGCGTTAAGCCTGAAGAAGGAAAAGTCAGCGGCTTTGTTTTCAAAATTCAAGCCAACATGGATCCCAAACACCGCGACCGAATTGCTTTTATGAGAATTTGTTCCGGACATTTCAAAAGAGGAATGACGCTTTATCAATCTCGAGACGGCAAACCGATAAAAGTTGCCACTCCTGTAATGTTTTTGGCTCAGGAACGTGAACTGGCCGAAGATGCTTTTCCGGGAGATATTATCGGTATTCCCAACCACGGACAGTTGCGAATAGGCGATAGCTTAACCGAAGGAGAAAAACTGCACTTCACAGGCATTCCGAGTTTTGCGCCCGAACTGCTGAAATCAGTCCGCGCACTCGACCCGCTGAAATCAAAACATTTGGGTGACGCTTTGAAACAAATTGCAGAAGAAGGCGGGGCAAGCGTTTTCAAGCCGCTTATCGGCGCGGAATGGATTGTCGGCGTAGTTGGTGTATTGCAATTTGAAGTAATGGCAGATCGTATTAAAAATGAGTTTGGCTTGCCGGTTATGTTTGAACCGACACAATACTACACCGCCCGTTGGGTTTCTTGCGAAGATAAAAACATCTGGAAAAAATTTTTCGATACCAATCAAATGAATTTGGCTGTTGACAACAATGGACAAGATGTTTTTCTGGCCAGAAACGCATGGCATCTAAATAAGATAAAAGAAGATTTTCCACAGTTAATTTTAAGCAAAACGCGCGAACAAACATTCTGATAATATTGAATTAAAAGGAGCAACATAAAATTTGCTCCTTTTAACTTATCAGGAGTTCCAAGGCCGATAGCCGATACTCTGCCGAATTGTTGTTATTTTGTTTTTTATCACCACCGCACCAATATCTTGCTCAAAATTAATTTCAGGAAGCGGCAGCGGATTTAATTTTTCATCTTTCGGCGCATTTGTTGAAGCATATTTTGCAAGCCAATTTTGTTTCATCCAACTATTTCCATCTGAAAACGTCTGCAATTTTCCATACGAATTTTTTATTGCCAGCGTTTCACCATTGTCTGCGACAATCAAATTTGGAATTTTTACCGTAAGCAAACTAAAACTTCCTATAAAAATAAAAATCCATCCTAAATGACGCCATTTCATTTGCCACAAACAGAGCCATAAACCGCCAAACAATATCAACAGTAATCCCCACATTGGGAAAGAATAAATTTCAACTGCAGCGGAAGGCAATGAAGATACCCATGCCGTTAAAGCATTAACCCAACCAATTCCAAGTCCTGAAATTTTAAATGCCAAACCGGATAACCCTAAAGGAAGCGTCAACAAAGCTAGCAAAACAGCTGGCATTATAATAATCCCGATAATCGGTCCGGCAATTAAATTAGTTATGCTGGTATAAAGAGCTATGCGGTTAAAATGATAAATGGCAAACGGAAGTGTTGCCAGACTTGCAACCAAATCAGCTATGATTATTCCAACCAAATAAGCAAATATTCCGCGACAAAGTTTCAAAGCAAAAGAACTGTTGTTGCCTGCCAAAAATCTTTCAACTTTTTTACCGCATTTCTCATAAAAAGCCACCAAGGCCGTAACTGCCGCAAATGAAAGCTGAAAACTTATACTAACTAAAACCTGCGGCGAAATAACCAAAATTATCCACGCAGATAAAGCCAGCACTCGCATTGAAATTGCCTGACGTTCAAACAAAACTGCCAGCAATACTATAAAAGTCATAACAAATGCACGTTGCGTTGGAACAGCAGCACCAGAAACAACCAAATAAACAAAACTGATAAACATAGCTAAAACAGCTGCCGCTTTTTTAGAATTATAGCGCAAAGCCAAAGCTGGAATAAATGCCATAAACAAACGCACAAAAAAGAACATCAAACCGGCAATCATAGTCATATGCAATCCTGAAATGGAAAGAAAATGCGCCAATCCTGAATCTCGATAATTTTCTATTTGTTCCGTTGTCATAAAATTTCGATCACCGGTAACTATTGCCGCTGCAATTGCAGCTTGATCTGCCGGTAATTGTTTGAAAATCAAAGATACTGTTTTGCGCCGCCATGAATTAATTTTTCTTTTCCAAAAGCCTAGCTGATTTTGACATTCTATTTCAAACACCCCGCTTAACGTATAGCCACTGCCGTTAATTCCGTCAAAAAACAACTTTCTGTCAGGTTGATATCCGTTAGGCAAATTTGCCGTCATCGGTTTTGATATTTCGGCAACCAATTCTACACATTGTCCTTCTTCAATAATTTGATTTTTTCGAAGAACAGTTATTCTGTATTGGCCTTTTATTTTATCACCTCTGAGATTTTCCATATTTCCCAAAACAATGCGCGGACGACCGCGATAATTTGTGTCAGATGCAACGATCTGTCCTCGTATATACTGTTTTCCTTCCATAGGATGCGGCAAATCTTTTTCCAAAGATAGAGTGCGCAATTGAATATCGGCAAATCCCGCCACAACTATCGCTGACAAAAAAATAAAATGTAAAACTGACGGATAAAAACGAAAAACATATGCCGTCAGCAACAAAAATTCTATTAAACCAAGTGTTAACCATTTTGAAGGCTCATAAGGTAACGAAAAATAAATTCCTATCCCCAAGCCAAACAGCACCGGTGTCCACAAAAAACAGCGGTTATGTTCAGATTTTAATATTTCAAATACTTTATACACGGATTTTATTCGCCTTACATTAATAATGGTTATATCACAAATGAAAAAAGTGCCAAACATTTTGTCAGGCACTTTTCAATCAAAAAATCAGAACATTCTCTCAATTTGACCGGCAACTTCTTCCAAATCGAAAATTTCGACCAAAATAACATTGATTGCCGTCGGAGGCAAATAGCCCAAAAATTCATTGCAGGTCACAATTGTGGGAGCGCAATGACATCCTTTTGTTTCGAGAGAATTTAAAACATAAATTCCTTCAGGCTCATAAACAGATTGATAATCAGCTACGGCCGTGCAAACCTTAAAACGCTCAGATCCCATAAACAATCTGGGATGAAAAGCTTGTAAAGCCTGCATTACTTTTTTTACGTTCATAAGCGGTAATAATAAATTAGACAATAATGTGATATTTATTTTAGGTTAACTTTTTTTGTCTAAAAGTCAATTTATTTTTTATTGAAACTTTGTAACTTGCATTTTATATTATTTCAGAGGAGATAAAAAATGAAAGTAGCTGTTATTCTGTCAGGATGCGGTGTTTTTGACGGCAGTGAAATTCACGAAGCCGTATGCACTTTGCTGAACCTTGACAAACAAGATATTAATTATCAATGTTTTGCACCCAACTATCCGCAAAGCAAAGTTATGAACCACTTTACTCATCAGATTGAACAAAATGCCGAACGCAATATTCTGGTTGAAGCCTCACGCATTGCCCGAGGCAATATTAAAGATTTGCGCGATTTTAATACAATTGATTTTGATGCGGTAATTTTCCCCGGAGGCAGTGGAGCCGTTACAAATCTGTGTAATTTTTCAGATTCCGGAACAAAATGCAAAGTTCTGCCCGAAATAGCACAAATAATCACTGATTGCTATGAAAGCCGTATGCCCATAGGTGCCATTTGTATTGCTCCGGCATTAATTGCCTGTGTTTTAGGACACCATGGCATTACAGTAACAATCGGGAATAATGAAAATATTGCAAAAACAATCGAACAGACCGGCGCAAAGCACCAGATATGTTCTGCAGACGAAGTGGTCGTCGATCACAAAAATCTGGTTGTCAGCACTCCTGCCTATATGTTGGCAAAATCAATCAAAGAAATAGACAAAGGCATAGGACAATTAGTTGCTGAATTGGTCACACTAGGAAGCGAGTAAAACTTTAGCCAAAACCTGCAGTTTACGAAACTTTCCTATTTCGGGCTTGGGAGAAATAATCTCCCATCCCCTTTTTTCCATAATATCAAAATATTTTTTATAAATATCCAATATTAATAACAAAGGTTTTCCGGTAGATTTATCTAGCTTTCCAATCAGTTTATAAGCTTTTTGATAATTCTCTGCGGCAATTTTTCCCAATTCCTGACGAGCCATCGCTAAATTTTTATCCACCAAAACTGTCTTGGGATCAGTCGAAACAATATGAGCTTTTTCTAATAGCTCTTGAGGAATATAAAGGCGGTTATTGTTGGCATCTTCTTTAATATTGCGTAATATGTTCGTCATTTGCAGAGCTGTTCCCATCGAGGTAGACAAAGCATTTATCATATTTTCATCTTTGCAGCCGAATACCCGTAATGACAAACTTCCGGTCATTCCTCCTACACCGCGGCAATAACCTGTCAGCTGTTTTATTGTCGGAGCCTGCAAAGGGCTATGTACGTTTTCGGAAATACTGTCAAGCATTTGAATAAATTCGCTTTTCGGTAATTTAAAACGCAAACAGTTTTTATATATTCTACGCCCTATTTCCGTAGCCGGAACTTTTTTTTCAAAAATATTATCCAATTCACGGTGCCAGCCGTCCATAATTTCTTTTTTTTCATTATCCGAAAGCGGGCTTTCTACCACTTCTTCAAGATGTTTAGCCCAAGCAAACAAAGTATAAAGAGCCTCGCGTTTGGCTTTTGGCAGCAACCCTATTCCCAAAAACAAGGTGGTGCCTGTTTTATTTCTAAATGTTTTATGAATATTGTTCATTATGTATCCCATTAAAATATGGGATTAATTTATGTCAAAATTTGACTAAAAGCAACAGCTTTTTTTCATAGCCTCAACCCAAGGAACAACATCTGCCAGAGCACGTTTACAATATGCGCTTTTTCGCTCAATTCCTTTAATTTTACGGAATTTTCCGTTAGAGGTTATCTCTCCTCTGATATCTGGAAAAATACCGAAATTAATATTCATCGGCTGATATTGCTCTATATTAGTATCATCACTCAAATGCTTGAGTATCGCTCCGAAAGCCGTAGTTTCAGGCGGCAAAAGGGGCTGTTTGCCATTTATTTCCTCTGCGGCGAAATAGCCGGCAAGCAAACCGACCGAAGCACTTTCTACATACCCTTCACATCCCGTTATCTGACCTGCAAAACTTATATTAGGTCTGCTTTTCAAATGTAAAAATTTATCCAGTAATATCGGACTTTTTATAAACGTGTTCTTATGGATACCGCCCAAACGAGCAAATTCCGCCTGCTCCAACCCCGGAATTGTTCTAAAAATCTCCTGCTGAGCGCCATATTTCATTTTTGTTTGAAAACCAACCATATTACGCAGCGTATCAGCAAAATTATCTTGCCGAAGCTGAACAACGGCAAAAGCATGCTGCCCAGTATGAGGATTGGTCAGTCCCACAGGTTTCATCGGACCGAAAAGCAGCGTATCGCGGCCTCTTTCTGCCATAACTTCCACCGGCAGACAGCCGTCAAAATAATTTGGCTTTTCAAAATCGTGAAATTCGACTTTTTCAGCATTCAAAAGTCTTTCAACAAAAGTATAATATTGTTCTTCGCTAAGCGGACAATTGATATAATCGCGGCTGTCGCCTTTATCATAGCGTGATTGATACCAAGCCACATCCATATTGATACTGTCTTTATAAACAACCGGCGCAATAGCATCATAAAAAGACAAAGCCTGATGTCCGATTTCCTTCATAATCGACGCAGCCAATTTATCACTGGTTAAAGGTCCTGTTGCCACAATAACGCGTCCGTAGTTTTCATCAGGAAGTTCTTCTATTTCTTCACGGCTGAATTCAATATTTGGATGATTTTTGAGTTTTTCGGTAATATAGGTTGCAAAAGCTTCACGATCGACAGCCAAAGCTCCACCGGCCGGAACTTTGCAAATATCCGCGGCTTCCATAATCAATGAACCTGCCAAGCGCATTTCTTGATGCATAAGACCGACGGCGTTATGTTCGGCATCATCCGAACGCAGTGAGTTTGAACAAACCAACTCTGCGCAATTTGCATTTTTGTGCGCAGCTGAATATTTTTCAGGTTTCATTTCATGAACAATCGTTTTAACACCGCGAATAGCCAATTGCCATGCAGCCTCACTGCCTGCAAGACCCGCTCCAATAACATGTACTTTTGTTTTTTCCATATTTTTCCTGCCTGTTTTTATATACCATATCTATAAACGGTATGTTGTCGAATGTAAATATTATTTGCTATTTTACAAAAAAAAATATATCATACGTAAAAATTAAATGATATATGCGGAAAAATGAAAAAGCTTTTATTATACTTCACTGTTATTTCATCTTTTTTTATCGGATCGGCTTATGCTTCCGGCGATATTGACAATATGCTTTTCGGGCCGGCGAAAAAAATCACAGCCTCACCGAAAAACAATCCGCTTATTCCGCATATAAGCTCTGAAAGAAAAGACAATGCCCAAGCAGCCACACAACAAAAAGCTGCCCCGAAAAACGAAACCAGAGCTATACAAGAAGAAGCTTCCTTACCCAAAGTCGGAGTAACTCCTAAAAAGAGCAAAAAGGATGAAAAATCCCTAACTCAGGAAATTAAAGAAGTAGGAGAAGAAATAGAAAACAAAAAAGATTCCGTATTAAAAGACACTTGGGTTGAAAAACTCGGAGAAAAAATCAATCAATCTGCTTCTTCCGACGATTCAAATGCAAAATCCAAAGATGACGGCAGCAACAGTCTGGAAAATTTAACACGCAGCAGCGGACAAAATGGCCGCTCCAATGCTTCAGTGTTTGATATTTCCGGCGTTATGCTGCGTATGACGCTAAATCAGGCAGAATCTGCTATATTGAAACGCGGATACAAAATGGTATCACGCAAATACGAAATTCCAAACTTCATCAGATGGCGTTATGAAGAACAGTGCCGAAATTCAGGCGTTATCGGCTACGAACGTTTGAATAATTGCGTAGTTAAGGCTGCAAAAGACACGAATCATCAATATGTTGAAAGTTCAAAATTTGTAAAATATGACAGTCAGGAAGAAATTAATATCTGGCTGACAAGCAATTTTACAAACAATAAGGTTTATAAAATAACCTACACAACCGGTATTACAAACATCAACCGCGGAAGCGGACAAAAAATTCAGTATCTGCGCAATATCAAAACTTTTGAATTTTGGCGGAGAATAAACCAAAAATACGGAACGCCTGACAATAAAGCAGAAGTTTTATGGGGATTGGGCGGCAATAAACCTTATATGAAAGCAGCCACAGGAAAATTGCTATTGGAAGATCCTATGCTGCGTGAACTTGATTATACTCGCATGTCACGCGAAGATGCTAAATTTATGAACACAGGATTGTATAATTTTTAATATGAACAAACAAATCAATATTACAGAACTTGTATGCACCCGTATTAGTCATGATTTAATTGGAAATATCGGAGCTTTTGCCAATGCTGTTGAATTATTGGAAGATGGCGATGAAGATTTTATGCCTGAAATACAATCAATGCTAAAAAACAGTTCTTCTGTTCTCAATGCAAGAATGAAATTTTTCCGCATGACCTTTGGGCTGACAAACGCCAATTTAGAACACCCTGAAATAGTGCAGAAAACTTGTATTGATTATATAAAAACTCTCAATCCAAACCACCCTGTTGAATTAAAAATGAATCCCATTGCCAATCAAGCCGCATTAAATCGCGCTTTAATGCTTGCGGTAATGGTTGCTGCAGATGTTATTGTTAAAGGCGGAACGGTAACCATTCAGGCTGACAGCAAAAAAATTACAGCTTACGCTCAAAGCAATTTTCCGCTGTCACAAACCAAAATAGAAGGAATTAAAAGCGTGCTTAATGGAGAATTACCGGAAGGCCTGCCTCAATATGCGCCATTGTTCTGCCTGCGGGAAATGGGAGGAACCTTAGAGTTAAATACCGATAATGTTTTTGTTTTATCTATCGGATAAAAATTCAAATACAGACCATACAAAAAAACACTTGCCATATACATTTTTTTAGATTACAAAAGGTTTAATTTCGGTCCCATCGTCTAGTGGCCTAGGACATCGCCCTCTCACGGCGGTAACGCGAGTTCGAGTCTCGCTGGGATCACCAATACAAACGGCAGGTATAAAACCCTGCCGTTTTGCTTTATTTTCCAAGCCTTTTGGCAGTTTCGAATGTTCGTTTTTCAAAAATAGCTGTTTTTGTAATTTTCACGAACTCAACATATCAACTATCCTTGTTTTTCAACAACTTATTATTTTTAGCAACTTATTACCTTTGGGAAATAGGTTGAAATCATGTATATAAAAAAGGAAGTTGTTTTAAGGCTTCCTTATAATCATTACTTGTTATTATATAGTCGCATTCTACCGCTTGCAAAATATGCTTCTAGTAATAACCGTATTAAATTTGATGAAGCTTTAGAATTTTATAGAGAATTAAGCATTCTATTTTAGAATTTATACTTATAGTTACCATGTTTATTAAACAACCTGTTTCCAATAAGGAATAGGTTGTTTTTAATTTACCAAAACCATTACCTTCAAATATGAAGCGTTGGTATGCTCAAGACAAAGATTTTGAAACAGAGTCCAAAACATTGGTGCTTGAAAAGCCATTAAATGCTTGTTCTCTCTTTTGTAATATCTCTGTTGGTCTGAGTTTGCTAGAAAAAAACACCAATATCAGAATCGTTGTTGCGAATGAGAAAGATAAACGTCGAGGTAAAGCTCATAGAAGATTATATCCAAATTGCAATACTATTATTGGTGGTATTGATGAGAAAGATATTTTTGACGAAGTTGTTAAGACTTACAAAGAAGCAGGGTGCGAATTTTTATTAGCATCACCGCCGTGTCAAGAAAGTTCGCAACAAAATACTTCTAAAAACAAAGGTAAAACTCACCGCGCTGCTTTGTTTAAGGATAAGTTTTTCATGGTTTTGCTAAACCTTCATATTTTGAATATTGTCTCTATATCAATTTTTGTTTAATAACCTTATAATATTAGGATTAGCTTTGCTATCTAAAGCAAACATTAGTGCTGTTTTTCCATCTTTATTCTCATAATTAATATTAGCACCATTTTTTATAAGAGTTTCTATTACTTGAACATCTGATTTTCTTAAACAAGCATATATTAAAGCAGTCCATCCATCCTTATTTTCATAATTAATATTTGCACCATTTTTGATGAGAGCCTCTATCACTTGTGGTTTAGCATTATAACCACAAGCTCCCATTAGTATTGTTTTTCCATCTTTATCCTCATAATTAACATTTGCACCATGCGTTATTAATTTTTCTATTATTTGAAGATTGTCATGTTGGCACGCAAATATAAGAGCTGTATCTTCTTCATTATTTTTTGAATTAACATCAGCTCCATTTTTTATTAATATTTTTACTATTAAAGAAGTGGAATTACATGATGCAACCATTAAAGGGGTGTCACCATCTTTACTTTTATAATTAACATCCGCTCCTTGTTTTATTAAAGCCTCTACTATTTGAGGGTTAGTTTGCTGACATGCTGTCATTAGAGATGTATTTCTATCTATATTTTTGCGTGAGGGAGAACAAAAAAAATAAAATAAACCAATAAAAAATAAAATACTAATAGCTTCCATTTTGTTTTATCCCAACACTAATAAATATCATTTTACAAAATATTATGTCTGCTTTAATTATGAGTCAAAAACTAATTATACCCCTATGTAATATTTTTGGATAATTTTTTTTATAAAAATATGTTAAAAGTTATCTGTTGCTATATGGCCATCTATGGTAGAGCTGGTATATATTGTATTATCAATATCATTTATAACAATTCCCCAAAAAGCAATTTTAAAAAGAGATATTGCAATTATTGTACATACGATTAATAATTGATTGTCTTTATCTATTAGAAATTTAATAACTTTTTGTACAATGATATTTTCTAATACGTGATTACATTTTTTGTTGTTTATCATAAGGAGCTTTCCTTTTATATATGAGTGTTGATCTTATTTAATTTGCTTAATAATTCCCCTATAGATATATTAGGGATTTCTTCTAGCATAGTCAATGACATTTTTTCCATAAATATCTCTATGCTTGGTATTTGCACCTTCATCTATCAATATATATGTCCTATTATTAATGGAACAGCCATAATTTGTGAAGAATATTGTGAAAAACAGATACGTATTAACGAATTTGCACAATTTGACAGTGACAGCATTATCTTATCTCATGATTTGTTTCATCTACCATATAAACTTATTTAATACATCATCATTTTTAACTTATGTTTTAAAAAAAACACAGGTCAGTTACATCAATAATTAGAATTGGAAAAATATTTGGAAAAGGGTTTTACATTTCAAAAGAATCACGACAATACAACACCATCAAAGCAATTTTGATGTTATAACACATCGTGAATACGTTTTAAACCTCTGCTAAATTTGCAAAGGTTGGTTAAGGGGAGCCGGTGTCGCGGATATTTTTGCTCTAAAAGCCAGTTTTCAAAATTTTTCAACATAGCACAATCTCCTTATCTTCAAATTAGTTAATAAAAACAGGTTCAGTACAAACTGCGACCATTGTCTGTTTCAATCTTTGGCACTCAGACAAGCAGTCACTAAAGAATTGATAAGGTATAAGGATTGAAATACTGATTTATAATTGTCTGTTTAAATCAACAATATATTTCAAAAGTAAGTAGACTTTTTCATAAACAGTCTTCATATCAATCAATACTTGCGGATAAAATTCTATACTTATTAAATCTTTTTTGTTTGTATTTGTAACAAGTATAGGGCGGAAAATGAGGTATTGTTGTTGCTCTGCATTTATTTTAGAAATTTCCTCATTTTTTTGTGTTTCCAGTTTTTGTTGTCGTTGCAATTCCGATATTGGTTCAAAAATAACTTTTGTTTGTGATGTAGCCTGTCGCGATAGAAAATCTTTATATATTTTCTTTAGATAATTATTTTCTATATTTTTCTTTTTTTGCTCTAAAAGTAGCCATTCATTTTGCTTGTCCTCAATTACACAATACGGCGGAATGTAAAAAGGTTCCTGATGAGCTAATAAATCTCTGATACATTTTATGTGTTCAAACCATGTAGCATCTTTAATAAAATCATTTTTTATATTTTCCGGTAATTGATTTAATAATTTTTGTTTCTGTGCAAAAAATGATATATCAAATTTAGAACCTTTGAAATCCACGCATATAGCAAATACCCATGCAAGATTTTCTAATAATCCATATAAATTTATAATAAAAGATTGTAGATTGATTGTTATGTCAGATAACTCTTTTTCAGAGGGAATTTTTTCATTAAAAAAATTTCTTATGCTAAATATATTCTCTACACAATCTTCAAGTATTTTAATGCGGCGGAGAATGCCATAATATGCAAAACAATATAATTGGGACTGCATGTCATAACCTGATGCAATTATAGCAATTAAATTTGCAATCTCGGCATATCGGCTTTTATCTAATTGAAATGATTCAAACTCATTTTTTACTTTTTCTATATATTCATCACTATAAAATGACATTATAAATTCCCTAATAACATAAGCAAGGCTAATTTATGATATAATATTTTACCTAAAAGTCAAAAAGTATTGGTTAAATTCAGTTCGTAAACCATTAGGTAAGCATCACCAATACCGTTTTGCTTTATTTGCCAAGCCTTTCAGCGAGTTCGAATGTTGTAAATTTGAAAATTGCATTTTGGGAAATTTTTACGAACTCTTTTATGATAAAGTCTTTATTTTTCAATATATTAAGCGAGTTAGAATCTCGTTAGGTCTTTGTGATACTTTTTTTGTTATAAATCAGATTTGAAACCTGTCTAAAAGAAAAGTTTTTGACTTTGATGACAATAATATCATTCTTTCAATAAATCGTCTGAGTGATTTTTAATTTTATCTAAGTTTTGGAAATTTTATTTATTTTTTATTGACAAGGAAACAAAAGTGATCATATAAATATTGTTAACTAGGAAACAATATTGAGGAAGTAATGACTAAAACTCTAAACACAACCCTTTCTATGCTGTTAAATACATTTGAACTTATCAATAATACATTAAAAAATCATGCTGAACCTGTTTTGTCTGGTTATACAATTACAGAAATGCATTGCATTGAGTGTATTGGCAAGATTGAGAATCCTAACGTAACTAAAATTTCTCAATCGCTAAATATTACACGAGGTGGAGTCAGCAAAATGATTAAAAAGCTGATTAGTAAAGGTGCTATAGATACTTATACTCGTGATGAAAATAAAAAAGAAATCTATTATATATTAACCAATCTTGGACAAGAAGTTTTTCAGGCTCATGAAAAAATTCATCAAGAATGGAACTATAAAGACACAGAATTTTTTAAGCAATTTGATAAAAATGAAATTAAATTTGCTCTCAATTTTCTTCAAAAATACTCACAACATCTGAAAGATACCATAAAATATTTTGAAAGGAAGGAATAAAATGCTTATACATCAGATTAGAAATGCTACGCTTATTATAACCTATAATGATAAAAAATTTTTGATAGACCCGTGGTTAATGCCTAAGGATTATATGCCCGGTTTTGAGATGGCTGTTAATGCAAATGTGCGTCAACCAAGAGTTGAACTCCCTTTAAGTGTTGAAAAAATCGTTGATGTTGATGCTGTTATTTTAACACACTTCCACCCTGATCATTGGGATGAGTTTGCAACAAAGGCTATTGATAAAAAAATTCCTTTTTTTGTTCAGAGTGAAGTTGACCAAAAACAAATTCAATCACTTGGATTCAGTGATGTGAGAGTTGTTTCTGTAAGCGGGACAGAATTTGATGGTATTACACTTTATAAAACATTCGGGCAACATGGAAAGCGGGAGATAATTAAACCGCTGTGTGAGCAAGTTAATATGGCTTATGACGCAATGGGTGTTGTTTTTAAGGCTAAAAATGAAAAAACACTTTATGTTGCCGGCGATACAATCTGGTGTGAAGAAGTTGTTGAGGCGATAGATAAATTTGCACCTGATGTCATAGTTGTTAATGCTTGTGGTGCGACATTACTCAATGGTGAAAGAATTATCATGAATGATGAAGATGTCAAAACATTGACCGAATATGCTCCGAAAGCGGTTATTGTCGCTAGTCATATGGATACCGTAAGTCACTTAACAGTAACAAGAAATGACATTCGGAAGATGAAACTAAATAATGTTCTTGTTCCGGAAGATAATGAGATTATGGAATTTTAATTTTTATTACAGTAAATGCTCAAAAGGTTCGAAAATTGCGAGCTTTGCATCACCAATATCAAAAAGGTTGCGTTACAGCGACCTTTTTTTATGTTTATCAAAAATATAGACAAAATATCCTTTTATTGCTATTATTAAATAGTCGTAACAAAAAACATTATGAAAGATACTTTGATGAATATAAAAGAATATGAAATATTATTTGATCGTTGCAAAATCACTATGAACGATTCTGGCAATATTTTATTCACACCTATCTTAGAAAAAGAAAAAGGCATCATTGAAAAAATAATAAATGACAACAAGTTACAAAATTTGGATTTTGAGAATTTTCAAGCTCTTCACAAACAGTTTTTGCCTCTTTACCGCGCAAGAAAAGACTTAAAACAGCGTAAAATCGAACAATTTTCCTCTTTAACACCGCAGAAGGTAGCCGATCTCCCCATTGAACAAAAAGTCGAATATATGGAAGCTTTATTTCCAATAAATCAAAACATAGGCGAACTAACCGAAACTTGTAAAAAAAATGAGCAAAATATAAAATCATGCTTATTTTCAATGGATTTTCCGCAAGATTTTTGGGAAAGTGAAATTAAATCAGCAACAAGATATGCTGATTTAATTTCACAGCAGCCGGATATAATAGAAAAAATGAAAAATTGGCAAAACACAACGCTGCAAGAAAAAAAGGATACAATAACCAAAGCTGCAAAAGTCTTTAACTATGTGTATGGTACAAACATTCAAATTGATTTTTTCACCAACGAACAAGAAAAAGCCAAAATAAAAGAACAAAACTTTGATGAAAACACTCACATCAATGCAGCTTATTATAAAAAAGGAAAACTTTATTTTAATGAAGATCGTTTACAAAGCAGTGATAACTATTTTCCAATATCAGTTTTGTTTCATGAAGGAACGCACCTAAGACAAGATACTCAAACTTTTGACAATCAATTAGTTAACCGTATTTTAAACTGCAATACCGAAAGTGTTGCTGTTTATGAAGATATGGCCAAAAGCAAAGAAACAAATGATTATAAAGATTTGTATGCTATGCTGCCGTCTGAAAAACACGCACACGCTCTTCAAATGCACGTAGAAAACGAACTTATGGAAAAAAGTGGTATTGAAAAAGATAAGACAGAAACAAATAAAGAAATAAAAGATATTCATAATAAAGCTTTTAGTATGGCACAAATTGCACAATTTCATTCTCGAAATAAAAGTAAGAACGTATGAAATACAACTGTAAAATAGTTACCAATAATAATACTGACTTATCAGTACAAAAAAAATAACAGCAATTGAAAACACTTGATATTATTTAGAACAGAAAATAATATCTGCAAAAAAAGGCTTACCGTATAAAACGATAAGCCTTTTTCAAAAAGAAACATTTCAGTCGGAAATTTGACCATCTTTTTTCAACAGCTCACGAATAAAGGCAATTCCCTTCATTGTCCAATAGGTATGAGCTCTTGTCAATTCATGTCCTTTGCTGTCTTGTCCATAAGTAAACCAGCCTACTTTGGTGTAGCCTTCAGACGCGTACTTCTGATACAACACCCAAACTTCGCCGCGCTTGTACTGAATCCCTTTTTTATTAAGGTATTGATTGAGCTTGATTGCTGACCAACCAAAACTTTTTGCTACAATATTTGTAGGAAAAAGAGATGTTGAAACAAATAACTCATCAACAAGATCTGCTTTTGCTTTCAACTTTGCGTTTTCAGAAAGCAGACGCTGATTTTCGGCAAGCAGCTCCTGATTTATCTGCTGCAATTCTTGCACTTCCGCATTTTGTTTTGCGGATTTTAACTCACTTTTCTTTGAACGGGAAACTTTTGAAGTTTCTGCAGGTTGTTCCTGAGATGGGAAAAAATCTGGAAACAAATCGCCGCAAAATCCGTTTTCGGTTTGCTTTTTTTGTGACATAAAAATAGTTTTTAATAATAATATAATTAATTGCTATTTAATTGCTATTTGCAGCCATGTCAACATATCTTATTAATTTGCAACAAAAAACAAAATTATCTTTCGTAGTTTTTAATATCTGACAAATTTATATTTAGCTTATTGATATTATGTCTTTTTGTTTTTTTAGATGCTAATGTTGCAGCCATTTGGTTCCGTAAAACAGCAATTTTATTTTTCAGACTGATGGGGTGTTTTTTGGGAAGAATTTCCTTTGTTGAACTGAAATCAAAATTTGCAGAAAATACTGATTTAGGCAAACCTCCCAAATCAACTTTTTTTGACATTCTATTCAAACCGAACAAATGATATTGTGTTGAGGTTTGAGAAGGAAATTTAAATGAATCGATAGAACTCGCATCTTGGTTTTCAAGAACAAAACTATTCATTTTAGTATTTGAAAAATCCAGTGATTTCAATTTGCTAGAAATTTTATTTCCAGAAAAATAAATATAATTACACTGTTGAGGAAAAACTATTTCTTCAACAGAAGACAAATCACAGTCTTTCAGAGTTATATTTCCCTTGCATTTACTTAAATCCAATTTTTTCACATTATCTAAATTAACACCGTTCAATAAAATATCGCCGCTTAATGATTTTTTTTCAATAGAACTATCCAAATTCATTAATTGCAAAGACAAATTTCGAATATATTGTTCACCATTTAGTTCAAAAACATTCTGTTTTTGAACTAAATTTTCAAACTTTATACTTTCATCAAGAGGCTGTAATTTCTTTTCCTTTGAATATTTTACCGTCGCACTTTCATTATTCAATAACTTCTTTTTGAGCAAATTTAAGCGTTTTATCAGCATATCATTTGGTTCTACAGTCGATACAACTTCATGCGCCTTTGCAAAATTTTCCCAATTTTCACTGACATATTTGCCATTTTCAGCAATTTTTACAATTCTTTTATCGTCATCATCACCATATTGCAGGTATATATTCCTTAATTTATTGCGATGAGGCATTACCGGTGTTTCATATTTATCACCACCTTCAACACCGTTTTCTTTATTTAACAACGGATTAGATTTTCCCCGTTCTATACCATACATACCATAATATTTTTGATCTTTTGCGGTTTCATATTCATAAATAAAACCATATTTTTTCCCATCAACAGGTTTATATGAAACTCCTACTGAATATACTCCGGTGGCATAATCGGAAGCAACCTTAAAACTCGATGAACTATAACATACATCTCGACCTCTTCTTGAAGATATAACCGCATAAGGTTGAGCTCCCAGTGTTCCCCCTCTGTACAGAAATTGCCTATTTGCATTATTTTGTTCCATTTCTTCAACAGAAACAAGGGGCATATCCTTAACCGTTTTTAACTGTGATTCTATTAAATATTCAATAGCTTCCTGATTATTCTCATCATTCAATTGAGAATAATTTTCCGCCACATTAATTTCTTTTGTATCATTTTTTGAGGTTTGATGTCCGCAAAATACAAAATTTTCTTTAGTTTGCGGCAAAACATGACCTTTAAATTTTATCCCCTCAGCTTTTAATATCTCATATATATCGGCGCTTGCTTGCAAAGCATCTTGTGGAGATAAAAAAGGAGACCTGATACCGCTTCCGTCAACAACAAAGGTATCCAATGCTTCGGCACCATTGTTATAATACCCGACAGCATTTATACCTTTTTTTCGCAAAGCATTGACGACATCAGAAACCTTTTGTTTTTCTTCCAAACCAATGGACAACATACAATCTTCATTCAACTCATTAAAATGATTTGAAATAATATTCTTTAACTCAACTGCATCAGATGACTGAGCTAAAATATTTTCCACGAAAGATTGATCCATAAAAAGTTCCTTCTGTTTATTGTATTTTACAATACATTATATTTTTTGTCAATTTTATCACATTTTTCATTATTCTAACCTTTGTTTAATATTTTTAATTTAAAAAACAAATTCTCATAAAAACAACCGATAAAACAGGAAAACAAATATGAAAAAAATATTTTTACTATTTTGGGCATTAGCAGCTTGTTCTCCGCAAAACGAAAATATTGTCAATGGATATATAGAAGGAACCTATATTTATATTTCACCATACACCGGCGGAATATTGGATGAAATTAAAGTTTCAAAAGGAAAAATCATAAAAACCGGAGATCGATTGTTTATTATAGACAAAGAAATTTGGAACGCCAACATTCAACAGGCAACACATCAGCTTGATAAAGCTTACGCCAACTATGCAAATTTAAGTAAAGGCAAGCGCAAACAAGAACTTGAAATAATCTTAAAACAAAAAGCGCAAGCCGAAGCCGAAATGAAAAATACTAAAAAAGAATATGAACGCGCGAAAAATCTCGTAAAAACTCAAATTATCAGCCAATCTGATTTTGATCAAAAATTATCAGACTTTCAGCAAGCAAAAGCCAAAGTTGAAGAACTGGAAGCTTCATTGCAAACAGCCATGCTATCCGCTCGCGAAGACGAATTGGAAGCCGCTCAAAAAGATATTGAAATCGCACGACAAAATTTAGTAAAAGTAAAGCAGCAAGCTGCAAATAATACAGTTTATTCAAAAGTCGGCGGACAAATCGAAAACACTTATTTCAGGTTGGGAGAATATGTTCCGGCCGGAAGCCCTGTTGTCTCTATACTTCCGCCTGAAAATGTAAAAATAAGATTTTTTGTTTCAGAAAAACTGCTTGCAAAAATAAAACTAAAAACACCTGTCACCATATATTGCGACGGATGCAAACAGGGAATACCGGCAAAAGTTTCTTTTATTTCGCCCAAAAGCGAATTTACGCCGCCAGTAATTTACAGTGTTGAAAGCAGAGAAAAACTTGTTTTTATGATTGAAGCCCTATTTGATGATAAAGCTCAAAATTTGCGCCCCGGTCTCCCCGTTTCTGTAAAGGTAAATATTGATGAATGATTGGGCAATAAACGTCAAAAATTTAACTAAAAAATTTGGTAATAAAACCGTGGTCAACAATATTGACCTCCAAGTACCGAAAGGAAAAATCTACGGTTTTTTGGGACCAAACGGCAGCGGAAAAACAACCACTATACGTATGTTGTGCGGATTGCTCACACCGGACGGGGGCGAAGGAACCTGTTTGGGATTTGATATTCTTAAACAAAGTAAAATCATAAGAAAAAAAGTCGGTTATATGACTCAAAAATTCAGTTTTTGGGAAGATTTGACTATTCGCGAAAACTTAGAGTTTACAGCCCAAATTTATGGTTTGGATAATATAAAAGAACGAACAAATCAAACTTTAGAAAAATTAGGTTTAACCAATCGTGCCGAACAACTCGCCGGCACTCTTTCCGGCGGCTGGAAACAAAGATTGGCCTTAGCCGCCTGTATATTGCATGAGCCTGAAATTTTATTATTAGACGAACCAACGGCAGGTGTTGACCCAAAAGCCAGACGCGAATTTTGGGATGAACTCAATCGGCTTTCCGACAGTGGAATAACTATTTTGGTTAGCACTCATTATATGGATGAGGCAGAAAGATGTCATAAAATTATATATATTGCTTATGGAAACATTATGGCTCAAGGCTCCGTAGATTTTGTAATTAAAAACGCAGCATTACACACTTTAGAGCTTGAAGGAAAAAACTTAAACGAGTTGCAACAGCAGCTAAGCAATATTCCGAATATTATTACTATGGCTTTATTCGGAGAAAAACTGCACATTTGCGGAACCGACGGCAATTATCTTCAAAAACAACTTGAACCTATACTTAAAAAATATAAAATCTCCTGTCGAGAAACTGAAACTTCATTAGAAGATGCATTCATTTATTATCTGAAGCAATCTGGAGAAAATTGAGATGTTTGATTTGTCATTACAACGCATAAAAGCTCTTATAAAAAAAGAATTCATCCAGCTCAAAAGGGATAAAATCACCCTTAAAATGATTATTTTATTGCCGATTTTTCAGCTGATTTTGTTTGGATATGCCATAAACACCGATCCCAAACATCTTCCCGCCGCCATAATTTCACGAGATAACACTTTTTTAACCAGAAGTATTGTTACGGCTTTAGAAAATTCAGATTATTTTCGAATCACACGCAAAATTTCTTCTGATAAAGAAGGCAACGAACTTTTGCGTCAAGGTAAAACCTTGTTTGTAATTACCATCCCCGATAATTTCACACGTGATGTTATCAAAAAAAGAAAGCCTAACATTCTATTGCAGGCTGACGCTTCCGATCCCACTTCTGTTTCTGGAGCAATCAGCAGCTTGAACAAAATAATAGACAACGTTGTCGAAAAAGAATTTACCGGCGCTTTACGTAATTTGAAAAACACATCTTCCGCTTTTTCAATTATTACTCACAAATCATACAATCCCGAAGGTTTTACCCACTACAACATTGTTCCGGGGCTTATCGGCATGGTTTTGATTTTTACCGGCGTAATGATGACAGCGCTTGCTCTTACCAGAGAAAAAGAACGCGGAACAATGGAAAATCTGCTTTCAATGCCGGTTCAACCGCTTGAAGTAATGATTGGAAAAATAACTCCGTTTGTATTTATCGGTTTGTTTCAGGCTTTCATAATCCTGTTGATTGCCCGCCTGTTATTCAATATTCCCGTTCTGGGCAATTTAGGACTGTTGCTGTTCTGTTCTTTCATTTTTATTATTTGCAACCTGTCGCTAGGGTTTCTTATTTCGACAGCGGCAAAAAATCAAACTCAGGCTTTGCAAATGTCTGTTTTTGTTTTATTACCCTCTTTAATGTTAACTGGATTTATGTTTCCGTTCCAAGGAATGCCGTTATGGGCGCAAACTATCGGAAAATGTATTCCTCTAACTTATTTTCTGCGCATCACACGTGGAATTACACTTAAAGGTGCTGATTTTATTGATATTCTTCCGCATTTATGGCCGCTGCTTATTTTAATGACGGCAATAACTGCTTTGACCATGAAAGCTTATAAAAGCACATTGGATTAATGCTATTTTTTGTGCGCTTTAGCCTTGTCCCATGTAGACAACCCTATAAGTTTCCAATCCAGAGGAATATTTTCGACTTGTTTAAGATGGGCAAAATAGCTGTCTTTTATATTATCAAGTAATGTTTCTACAATTATAACTTCTTTGGAACTATGCAATTTTTTACGAACATCGGGATGAATATAGTCCAAAATTATTTTCTGATCTCTATTCCGTAAAAATATGGCGTGATCTTTTCCATCATAAATAATTTGCGGAGAAGAAGGCGTATCGGCTTTAGCGGAAATAAAAATATACAACTCTCCGCCATTGCCTTCCGCTACCATAAATTTTTTTTCAGTCACATAGTCGCTCATATAAAAGTCCTTCGGTTTTTCATAAAAGAAAAACCATCGCCTGTCCAATATTTTTATATTAGCTTTTTGCCCAAAAACTGTCAACAATTACCAATTGACCAAATGTTCCAAAAAAGCGGAAACAAAATCCGCACGGCGGTTTTGATAATCCAAGTAATAAGCATGCTCCCAAACATCGAGAACGAACAAAGGCTTAAATCCACGGACAATCGGTGTATCGGCATTTGATGTCTTGATAATCTTCAGCACTCCGTCTTTTTCCGCCAGCCAGACCCATCCGCTGCCAAATAAACCTGTTGCAGCAGCTTTGAACTCTTCTTTAAACTTTTCAACAGAGCCAAAATCTCTGTTTAACTGTAGTTTAAGAGCGTCTTGAGGCTCACCTCCGCCATTCGGACGCATCGAATGCCAGAAAAAAGCATGATTCCAAGCCTGTGCCGCATTATTAAAAATCGCCTGTAAATCACTTTTTTCTGCTGTTGCGCAAATTATATCTTTCAACTTCATATTTGCAAAATCTGTACCCAGAATCAATTTATTCAGATTTTCAATATAAGTTTTATAATGTTTACCATAATGATATGCCATTGTTTCGGCGGAAATATAAGGTTCTAAGGCATTCTGTTCATAGTTTGTTTTTTCCATTTCAAACGGCATTTTCTCCTCCTCGATTATTGTTATTTTATTTTTATATAACCATTGAATAAAAAAAAGTTGTTAATAATTGTTAACTTTCACTAAAAAAAGTTAACAATTATAAAAATTGTTTATATTATATGGGCAGTGAATTATATTTCTCAAGGAGAATTGCTATGCGTGTTTTATTGGTTGAAGATGACTACGCGGTGTCACAGAGTATTGAAACCATGCTGAAGAAAGAAGGCATGATTATCGACACCACCGATTTGGGCGAAGATGGTTTGGAAATCGGCAAACTCTATGACTATGACATTATTATCCTTGATTTAATGCTTCCCGATATCAACGGATATGAAGTTCTTAAACGTTTGCGCTCAGCAAAAATTGAAACTCCCGTACTGATTCTTTCCGGTTTGACCGAACCAGATAAAAAAGTGAAAGGTTTGGGATACGGCGCTGACGATTATCTGACCAAACCTTTTGACCGAGCCGAATTGTTAGCACGCATACAAGCTGTTGTCCGTCGCTCCAAAGGACATGCAAATTCTATTATCCGCACCGGAGATGTTGAAGTAAATCTTGATACTCAAACCGTAAGCGTAAATGGTGAAACATTGCACCTTACCGGCAAAGAATACGGCATTATGGAGCTGCTGTCTTTAAGAAAAGGCTCGACATTAAACAAAGATCAATTTTTGAACCACCTTTACGGCGGCATTGATGAACCAGAATTAAAAATTATTGATGTGTTTATCTGCAAATTACGTAAAAAGCTCGAAAAAGCTTCCGGTGGTAAAAATTATATCGAAACTGTTTGGGGACGAGGTTACGTTCTTCGTGATCCAGATGAAAAAATATAAAAAATAAAGGCGATCTGAAAAGGTTGCCTTTATTTTTTACCAAACCAATTATATTGCTGCTTATGCTCGCCCCGTCCGCAAACATATATCATTTACATTAAAGTCAAATTCATCAATAGCTCGCTGCCATTTATATTCATCAGGCGTTTTAAAAAGCAATTCGTGTGTAGCTTCAGCAACCAGCCAATCATTATTTATGATTTCTGTTTCCAACTGCTTTGGGCTCCAGCTGCTGTATCCGAGAGCAACAAGATTATAAAACGGCCCTGCCCCGAAAGCTATATCATTCAACACTGCCAATGATGACGAAACCGAAATTTTATCATCAACGGCAATCGTTCCCTCGCAATGATAATCATTGCTGTGCAAAACAAAACCTCTGATTTGTTCTAAAGGTCCTCCTTTATGTAAAATAATCGGAGCAACCGGCGCAACATTTCCTATATTAAACTGACTGACCAAATCCGAAAAATAAAATTCTCGAATTTGTTTATTAATCACAAATCCCATAGCGCCTTCCTGATTGTGGGCACATAAATAAACAACGCTATGCTCGAATCGTTCATCCGTCATATTGGGCATTGCTACAAGGCATTTTCCGATAAGGTAATCGTTATTCATCTTTTGCGCTATACTATTTGTTAAACACTGATATATATAATAACATATTATCCGAGTTTTTAAACCTTTTTGAAATGCGCCATGAAAAAATTTTTGCTACACATTTTGCTTATTTTGCTTTTAACCGGCGTTAATGCCCACGCACAAGAAGAAAATGCTGCTATACGAACCAAGCCATACTCAGCGGCCGAAAATTTCGACATGGCGAAACTTATTCAAAAAACTATTGAAACCGCAAAGTTTTTTGATGAAAAGTACCCTCCGGAAAAAATAAATGAGGAAATGCTGGACGATATTAAAGCGGCTTTTCCGGAAATAAGCACCCAACAAGCTTATGATATGCAGCAAAACATCCGTGACGGATTAGGCGTTTATCGCTATTTCAAAAAAATTTATGAAAAATATAAAGAAAAATTGCTTACCCCTGAAGAACCGCCCATTGTAGTTGACGATGACCAATACGCCGTTTCAAGCACAAAACCGGATTATATCGACAGCGGCGATAATGTAGTTGTGGTAACAGACATCAAAACAATTGTGCCTTACAGCCAAAATCCGCGCGATAGAAAAGCCATAGAAGCCAAAACAATACGCGATGCCCAAAAAGCTTCAAACAAAAAAGGCGATTTTGATGATTTAATTTATATTATGTCGCGTATGGAACTAAAAAAGCTCCCTTTTTATGACATATTATATCCAAGTCCTTTAACCGGTTTGAAAGGAATTGGAGCATGGATAAAAAATGATGAGGTCAAAGCGCGGATTATCACAGAACAAACCGGAGTTAAAGATGCAAAATCAGTAAGCGGTCTTGTTCACATTCGTATTCCAAACAACAAATTTGTTATTGCCAATAACGGTAAATATCACAAACCGCAAATAAGTTTCTCACATTCTGAAAATTTAAAAAACAGCAGCTTTACATTGCCTGTTCCTATGCGTTTACTCCTTTCCAACGGTGAAGATTTTACAATTTACTTTACGGAAATTGCCATTCCAGTAACTTTTGAAGTAGAAGACACTAAAAATCCATTAATTGTTAAAGCCGACATAGCTTTGGATGTTTGTAATGAAGATTTACAGTGTTCAACCATTTCTTTGACACCAGAGCTAACATTAAACTCGGAATATACACGTAGCAGCTCAGTTGCTACTTTTATTTATCAACAACATTTACGAACCCCAAAAAACAAATCTGACGTATTTAATATTGATAAATTTCAAATAAGACATCTCCCGCAAACAGGCTCTTTTTTGCAAGCCGATATAACTTCTAAAGGAAAAATATCCGCTTTTTCTGTTTTTATTGACAATGATGATAATATTGCTTTTGAAGCGCCGCGCATTTTAATTGACGGCAAAAAAATAACCGTACGTTTTCTGCCGGTTGATGCAAATACAAAACTTGAAAATCATAATTTTGAAATAACGGCAAATCTCAATCACGAATATCTTTTGCGGCAACAATATCAACCTGAATTAGATACAACTAGCGATGAACAAAATTTCGGCTTATCATGGAAACTTATAGGTCTTGCTTTTATCGGCGGACTGCTCTTAAATTTAATGCCCTGCGTTTTACCTGTATTATCGCTGAAACTTTTGTCTTTAACCAAGTTTGGGGCAAGACAAAATGATAATGTACACCGAAACTTCCGCAATACTTTATTGGGAATATTTTTCGGTATGTTCGGACTTGCCACATTTTTAGCTTTATTAAAATGGCTTGGACATAGTATCGGCTGGGGAATGCAATTTCAAAATCCATACTTTGTTATCAGTATGATTTTTGCAATTTTATTGTTTATTTTAGCTGTTTATGAAACAGTTTCTTTTAAAATTCCTGATTGGATGCAAAAATCATTAAATAACAATTCCGATGATTTTACTCATTTATTAACCGGTTTTTTGGTTGTTTTAATGTCCACCCCCTGCACGGCTCCTTACCTTGGCACTGCCGTTGGTTTTGCACTTTCCGGCAGTATAGCCGACATATATATGATACTTGGAGCTGTCGGTTTGGGATTGGCGCTTCCGTATATGCTGATTTATATTTTTCCGGCACTTATTATTTTGATTCCGACCCCAGGTCCTTGGATGCAAAAATTAAATAAATTAATGTCTTTAATGTTGCTTATAACGCTTATCTGGCTTTTTTCAATATTGGCCGCCCAAACAAACAACTACTTTATAATCCGGCTTGTTTTTTATGTTTTATCAGCAGCAATCTTGCTTTGGCTGAACAATATTAACCGTGAAATGGATTATGAAAATCTGTCGATTAAAAAACAGCAAAAAATCAAAAATAAATTTAGTTTTATTTTACTGAGCGTCACAGCGATAATTTTTACAATCTCTCTTATTGACGGCGGATTTGCCTATAATAAACACCGTTTAGCGACAGAAAAAGAAACTTCTCAAACTATAAATATTGCAGAAATAAACAATGCCTTAAAAAATGGACAAACAGTTATCGTCGCTGTTGGAGCTGATTGGTGCTTAACTTGCAAATATAATAATGCCACCGTATTTTCTTTGCCTTCTTTAATCGAAAAAATGCAAAATAAAAATATTAAAATGATAAAAATAGATTGGACAAACTATAATCGTGAAGTTTTATTATTTATGGAAAAATATCACCGCAGCGGATTACCGTTCTATATACTTTTCAGTCCGTTGGCTCCGGATGGTTTTGTTCTTCCGGAAATATTAAACAATTCCGATTTGGAAAACTTGATATCAAATTTCACGCTTCGCAAGACAAATTCTTAATTGCCAGCCGCGCAAGCTCATCAACCCTTTCATTTTCAGGATGTCCGTTGTGCCCTTTTACCCATACCCAGCGAATTTCATGCTGAGGCAGCAAAGCATCAAGTATTTGCCATAAATCCATATTTTTAACTTCAGATTTTTTATTAGCTGTTTTCCAATTATTTTTTTTCCAATTCGGCAACCATTTTGTCACTCCGTCAAGCACATAACGGCTGTCTGTGTAAAGAGTTATATTACAAGGACATTTCAAAGCTTGCAAAGCGCTTATAACAGCTGTCATTTCCATACGATTGTTGGTTGTTTCGCGTTCTCCGCCTGAAAGTTCTTTTTCAACATTGCGGCAGCGCAAAATCGCTCCCCAGCCTCCGGCTCCCGGATTTCCCGAACAAGCGCCGTCGGTAAAAATTTCAACTCTCTGCATTTTACAAATCCCCAAAAACAAAATCACCGAAAAATTCATTCAGCAACAGATTTCTGTCGGCATCTTCCCGCATTGCTTTAGCAACAAAAGACCGCAACTTGTTTTTAGGAATGTATATTCTGAAATTGCGGGGAGCAGTCCCATCCGCTCCGATAACTCCATCAAGCAAAAAATCTTCATCAATATACGGAGTTAAAATAATTTCAACCGTCGCAAAACGCACCGTACTGCGCGGCGGTACGCGCAATTCCGGACGTGTAATAATATTAAGCTGTCCTTCAATTCCGGCAATTGTATCCATTTGATTATAATTTAAAAACCTGACTTTATTATACTCACCGCCATCAGACGCGGTCGTACAAGACAAATATAGCTCTCTGGCAATAACATTGCTTTCATTATGCCCGCGAATAGCAAAACCTATTTTGAGATATTTATCAGGCGGGCAATCTATACTGGACGGATATAAAATATCTGCTTCGCTGTTATCCAAAATTTCAAGCTTTTTATCCGTAATCATCAAATCTATTTCCGCTTGCGGCCGCCTTCCAAACATTCCTGCCAAAACAGAATAAGGAGCTGGAACATTATTGGAACCGGAACGAATATAAAAAGTGTTTCCTATTGTTGTCATCAAAGGGGCCAACTCGCTTTTGGGAATATAAGTCGCAACAAATCCGTCACCATTGGCATCGACACTGACAATATGATTACGAACCTTATTATGACTGGGAATTGTGCATCCTGAAATAGCATTTTCCAACCAACTCAAAAAACGATGCACGTTTTGAACTTTCATTTTGGCTTTAGCCACATCTCCTATTTCGACATTGCGTGAACACTCAACGCCCCAAACCACAACGCCGCCTTCAGAATTTCCAAATCCGGAAATACATTTTGCTAAATTGCGCCTGTCGTCTTTATGCAAAGAATTTCCATTTTTTCCCAGTGAATCAGCTTGCTTAAAATCCAAAAACAATTCTTCGCTTTGCAAATTGACAATAAAGTCATCTATTGCTTCTTCACCGAAATACACCAATTTTTGAAAAATATCTTCCGCACGCGACATCTGCTTCTCCCGCTATTTCAGTTTTTTACAAACCTCATCATAACCTATATGACCATCAATATTTCCAACCAACGTATAGGTAGGCTTTGTAGCAAAAACAGATTGCGCCGTTTTCAAAATATCATCAGTTGTAACTTCATCAATATATCCGACCATTTCTTCAACCGGAATATAACGGTTGAACAACAGCAACTGTCTTGCCAATTTTTCGGCTACCGCCGATGAATTTTCAAGCGCCATCAGCATTCCTGCTTTCAATTGTGCCTTAGCGCGCGCCAGTTCTTCTTCTGTAACCGGAGTGTCTGAAATTTTTTTAATTTCATCAATCATAACCGGCATCATTTCATTGATTTGTTCTTTGTCTGTTGCCGCTGAGATACCCGTAAATCCGCAGCCGGTGTAATAATTTGGAAAACAATATACGGAATAAACCAACCCTCTCTTTTCACGAATTTCTTTAAACAAGCGCGAAGACATACCACCGCCCAAAATCGCCGTCATTAACATTGAAGGATAATAATGTTTATCAGCATATTTATAACCGTCAAATCCTAAAATGACCTGAGCTTGTTCGGTATCGCGTTTTTCTGCAAAATATCCCCCGCAATAAAACTGTTTATCAGCTGAAAAGGACGTACGAGAAGCAATGCCGGACATTCTATCGGCAACCATTTTAACAAAATCAGCGTGTTTAATATTTCCAACAGCGCAAACAACCATATTTTCAGCGGCATAATTGCTTTGCATATAACTTCGCAATTCATTCGCCCCATAACTGCGCACAAGTTCCGGTGTTCCGAGAATAGCCCGCCCCATTGCCTGATTTGCAAAAGCCTGAGCTTGCATATAATCAAAAATAATATCGCTCGGATCATCAGCAGTTTGTTTAATTTCCTGCACAACTACTTCCCGCTCTTTAACTAATTCCTCATGCAAAAAAGACGGACTGGTCATCATTTCTGCCAAAACGTCCATCGCCAATTCTGCATCGCTTTTAAGCATTTTGGCATAAAAAGCCGTAAATTCGCGCGAAGTATAAGCATTGCTTTGCCCACCTACATTTTCAATTGCCTCCGAAATTTCGATGGCAGAACGGCTTTTTGTACCTTTAAACACCATGTGTTCAACAAAGTGGGAAATACCGTTTAATCGCGCCGGTTCATAAGCGGAACCAGTATTTACCCATACTCCCAATGATACGGTTTCATATTGCGGATAATAAAAACTTGCCACACGCAGACCGTTATTTAATGTTGTAATTTCAGGTTGCATTTATTCATCCTCTTTATCACTTAATCTTTCAATATCAGCCCCGACGCCGCGCAACTTTTGCTCCAATTTTTCATAGCCGCGATCCAAATGATAAATGCGGTTTACAATTGTTTCGCCTTCGGCTATCAAACCAGCCAATACCAGCGCAAACGATGCGCGTAAATCAGTAGCCATTACCGGCGCACCGTAAAGCTTGTCTACTCCGCGTACAATTGCCGAAGCATGACCGTGCACATTTATATTTGCCCCCATGCGCAATAGTTCGGGCACGTGCATAAAACGATTTTCAAAAATTGTTTCAGTTACCATTGACGCCCCTTTAGCCGTCAGCATAAGAGTTAAAAACTGCGCTTGCAAATCAGTAGGAAACCCCGGATAATAATCGGTCATAATATCTTGTCCGACCAATTCGCACCCCTCAGCATCCACAATCAGCGAATGCTCTTTTTCTTCAACTTTCACTCCGGTTTTACGCAACAGTTTAATAGGGGTTTGCAAGGTGGAGGCCTCAGCGTTGACCAGCTCTATTTTTCCGCGAGTAATAGCCGCGGCCACAGCATAAGAGCCGGCTTCTATTCTGTCGGCAATAATTTTATGACGGGTTCCGTGTAATTTTTTCACACCCTCGATTTTCAAAACCGAAGTACCCATTCCCGATATTTTTGCTCCCATTGAATTGAGCATATTAGCCAAATCGCCGATTTCCGGTTCGCGGGCAGCATTTTCAATAACCGTTTCACCTTCAGCCAAAGCTGCCGCCATCAAAATATTGCAGGTTGCGCCGACCGAAGCTATATTAAAAACCAAATGCGCCCCTTTCAAACGACCGTCTGCTTTGGCAATAACATAACCGTTTTTAATTTCGATATTAGCTCCCATTTGCTCCAAAGAAGACAAATGAATATCCATCGGGCGCGCCCCGATAGCACATCCCCCCGGCAAAGAAAGTTCCACATATCCCTGCCGCGCCAACAACGGTCCCAACACATAATATGAGGCGCGCATTTTCCGCACATAATCATAGGGAGCTACCAAACTCGTAAAAGACGGCGTATGATAAGTGCAATTTTTGCAAGCATTTCCATCAATTATTTCATCACGGCATTCTATTTTTGCGCCTAATTGTTCCAGCAAAGCGTTCATAGAACGTATATCCGACAAAACCGGCATATTGGTTAACGTAACCGTTTCATCCGTTAAAAGAGAAGCGCAAATAAGCGGCAAAGCGGCATTTTTTGCACCGCTGATATAAATTTTGCCTTCCAGTTTTTTACCACCGCGGATTCTAAGCCTGTCCATTTTGGATTTGCTCCTTTTTTGATTTAATTTTATTCAATTCCGCTTGCTGTTTTTTGCGTTTTTCAAGATTTTTCTGTAACATTTTGGCTTCGCGCTCAAAACGCTCTTCAGCTCGAGTTTTTTTCTTTTCCGGCATAGATTTTCCTCAAAAATATTTTTCTAAAAGTATAACAGCCTTGAGTATAATTAATCAAGCACAAAAGCAATACCATAAACAACACTCATATTATAGAAAGCATCAACCGACTGAAAATGATTTTTTATTTTTTTTGAAAATTATACTTGATTTTTATTTTCAATCCCTGTATGTTTCTTTCGTTACAAGGCCGCTATAGCTCAGTGGTAGAGCACGTCATTGGTAATGACGGGGTCGTAAGTCCGATTCTTACTAGCGGCACCATTTGATAAAAAGCACCTTTTGAGGTGCTTTTTTTGTTGGTATAACTGACTCTCGTAAAGTCCGATAATTCCGTTCCCTAAAATACCATTTTTTCATTTTCTATCGGACTTTTTAAGCAAAAGCCAATAAAATCAAGCATTTTTGGGGAAATAAACCCAGTCCGATAAATTTCTAACAATAATCGTCAAATACATCTCCACCGGTCCACTCTTCACCTATAGCTAGAGTAAAATATTTTTCAGCTCCTTCTGGATCAAAATATGAACCTATTGTTTCATGTATAAAATATCCATTTTGTAAAGTTATTTTTGAATTATGTCCTCCCGATTTTACATTTTCCTTTGAATCATTAAATGTTTTTACAATTAAGGCATTTTTATCTTTATTAAATACTGCTTTATCAACAATGGATACCCCATATTGATTTTTAGAAAAAACACAACCATGTTTTAATTTTTTTAAATAATTCTTTAATGTTTTTTCTTCTTCCTCTGTTGGAACGCAAGGAAATTCTGTTGGTGTTCTCCAACGGTCATATTTCTGCCGAGCATAAGGAGTTAAAGAATCTATAAATTCTGGTTCAGTGTAGTTATTTTCGCTGTAATTATTATAGTATTCGTCTGGTAATTTTTTACCATCTTGTTTTGATGCAAAAGTTTGTTTTTCATATATCCATTGTCCTAATGTACCTCCAGATGGAGGAGTATCATTCTTTGCCCATTCTTCAAGTCTTTCTCTATTAAAATGGAGATAACATCAACAACGGAAAAATACCAGGTATCTTTCTCTTCATCATAAATAGAGCGTATTTTTTTCTATTCAAAATAGTTTAATATCGTTTTGCATAAATTAAAGCTCAAACGTTGAAATTTCTATTTACCGTTCTGTTGGGCTTTTACATCGTGCCGCCGGATTGGATAATATCATAATCAACGACTTTGCCAGATTTATCAAATCCGATAAACAGATTTGTTTCCTCAAAAGTATAATTATCTTGGAACCATGACATAACCCAGCCAATGAGCGGTATCATCCAATGGTATCTTCCGGCACCATATATTTTTCGATATTCATAATATTCCAAATTGTTTTTCTGAAACACAAGATTCGGCGTTCCGAATTTTTCTCTTGCGTCTGTTTTAGAAGAAACGCCGTCCATTTGGTTTTCTATCCTGATGCGGCTGTCTGCCAATTTTTCATTTCCGATAGTGGTGCTGCAAGATGTCAGAACAATCATCGCAATTACTAATAAGACTTTTTTCATCTGCGCTCTCCTATTGAACTTTTGCCAATCTGACAACAAAATTTTGGCCGAATTCTTTTTGCCAATCCATTTTCTGCTTATCTGAAATTTCATCAGATTTGTCCGTTATGCTGAAAGAATTCGCCTTAACATGTCCGTCTGCTGAAACCTCATTATCCGTTTTTGTCAATGCAAAATGTCCGATATAGGTCACTTCCTGCGGGCGCACCGTAAATCTGATTTTGCTGTTGCCCTCATAATGTTCATCTGTTTCTACCACCGTGCGGACGACTTGGGTATTGCCATACTGTTCGGTCGTTGTATAGATATATTGCAAATAAAGGTTGGTTACCTCGTATACCCCTATCGGCAGCATCGCCGTATCATATTTGTTGCCGTCCAAGATGGTACTCATATAAAAAACTTCATTTGTTTTTATATTTTTGAAAGCGACAATATCGTTATAATTGGTGCCAAAGAACCCATCATCGGACACATTGTCCGATAAAGAGGTAATGACCACTCCGCGGGCGCCGCTGTTAAACAATGCGGGACGAAACTGACGGCTGGCGCGCAACAGGTCGCTCTCATTCGGCGTTTGCGGAAACGCGCATCCCACCACAGTCAAGCAAACACTTAGAATTAAAAACAATTTCCGCATTGCATACTCCTCATTAAATCAGCCGCTTAATTTTGAGTTCAGACTAAATAAAATTGAGGAAAAAGTAAAGAAATAACTTCACAATAACCACAATGGAAATAAGAGATTTTATAATATTGTTTCGGCGAAACATTGATATTCTCTGCCTTAAAGCCTTTATCCGCAAGAATGTTAAATATAGGCTCGTAACTTTGAAAGACTTTCCATAAGAAGTTCAATTTTATTTGCTAATCGCTTAAAATCCTCATAATCTTCAGTCCGATACGCGCATAGTATTGCGCACCATTTATCAGTTTCAGCCGTTTTGATGAGTTCATCAAACGGTTTATTTATTGAAAAATATAGATTTTTTCTTTCAATTTTGCAGTCCGATAAGATTAAATTTAAAATGTCTCTTTTTGTGCTAAGAATCGGACTTTATAGCATGAATTTGGATAATTTTTCTAATCCGTCAATAAGTGTTTCCAATGATACTGTCATGCCGAAAAAAATGAGCCGTCGTGAAGAGTATTATTCTAAAATGACGTTTAATCCAGAAAGCATGGAATTTGAGGTTACCGATGAAAATATAAAGAAAATAAGAGAATTAAGGCGTAGGTTGAAAGAAAATAACAGAGATGCTTTAACTGACAAAGAAAGTGAAATGAAGTTGGGCTTGAATGAAATGGAGTTTTCAGAAGAGGACAAGAAACAAGGGTTAAATAATTTGGAATTTTCAGAAAAAGACATAGGAAAAACAGGAGATTCAAGAACCGGAGAGGTTTTGGAAAGGCACAAAAAAATTGCTCAAAGTCAAGTGGAAGATGCTAAGAGTATGATGTTGCGGAAGAGAGTTCTGGATGGAAAAATATCCGGAAAATAAATGTTTACTCTTGATATCAGCAATATGTTTGCATATGACATGTTTGAGGGAGATAGGCTTAAGGGCAAAGTTGTATATGATCCGGCTATCGGTAAGAGAACAGTACCAGAGAGTGCTGATGAAATGGCTTGAGGAGATTATCGTATCTCAATAAAAGAGCAAAAACTTTACAACACAAGGGATGAAATATCAAAAAAAATTGAAAGTTTGCGTAATAAGATAAAAAAACAAAATACAAAACCGCCATATAAACCGACTTATAATATATCTAAAGTTTATTTAAGCACTCTGAAATTTTATCAAGGTAAAACACAAAATGGTTAAGTTTTCTGCTTTTCTTTAAATATACAAATTCTCCTGCTCAAATCCTTAAAATCCTCATAATCTTTAGTCCGATACGCGCATAGTATCGCGCACCAGTTATCAGTTTCAGCCGTTTTGATGAGTTCATCAAACGGTTTATTTATTGAAAAATATAGATTTTTTCTTTCAATTTTGCAGTCCGATAATATTAAATTTAAAATATTTCTTTTTGTGCTAAGAATCGAAATTTTTAGAAAATAGAATGTAATCTTAGCAGATTTCTACCAAAATTTTTTGAGATTTTTTGGAAAATTCAAGCATCGTCCGTTATTATTAATTCTGTCATATTAATAATATTTTTAATTCTTAGATAATCTAATAGCCACAACAGGAAGCGTACTAAACGTGCCGCTTTGCGTTTCATATCTATATGTTCCAACTTGTCTAGCACACATACCTTCAGGAATAGATATAACTTCACCATCATAAAATGACTTTTTATATTTTTCATCTAATAATAGCACAGTAGGACCTGCGAGAATACGCAATAACACTTCAGTCCCATCAGACGATCCTCCAAACTGCGCTAACGCCATACCTTTTTCTAATGCTTGAAAGACTACAAGTTCGTCTGTATCAAAGCATTCTCCATCTTTTTCAAACATAACCAAATCATCACTTTTATTTGTTAATAGAGTTGTTGTTTTAGTAATAACAAACAAAAGAACGGTTCCGCAAATAAAACCACTGAGAAATATAAAAAAATTTTTCATATCATCACTTCTTAAAAATATAACATAATATTATACTAAACTGTAATCAAAAAAAATCAACAAAATATAGAAACTAAGCAATAGCTTGAAGCTATAAAGGAAAATTGCTCATTTTTCTCTTACCTATCTTTTGCAAGGTATTAACTGTTTCATTTAGCTTATCTAGCAGGTAGCCTGCACTAAAATTTACATACATTCAAACAGCTTATTTATTGAAAAACATAGTTTTTTCCTTCAATTTTGCAGTCCGATAAGATTAAATTTAAAATATCTCTTTTTGTGCTAAGAATCGGACTTTTTTTAGAAAAACATTAAAAAAGTCAAGCATTTTACCTTTTAAAGCGTCAACACGATAAAAAGCTTGAAAATTTAAATTATTCAACATAATATTTTATTCATGAAGATTTTAATCTTAATTGCAATAATAACTCTGTATGCCACATATAAAATGTGGCGAAATAGTGTTATAACAAAACAAAATAAAGAACTGATTGAAAGCGTTACAAGTTTATACAGAGGAACCACCGCTGAACATCACTTAATACTGACTCTATTAAAATCAGGAATACATCCTCACGCTATCTTTCATGATTTGTACATCAAAAAAGATAATGGAAAATTTTCACAAATAGATTTGGTCGTTGCAACAAAAGTTGGAATTATTGTTTTCGAAGTTAAAGACTTTAGTGGTTGGATTTACGGAAAAGGCAACCAAATTAAATGGACACAAGTTTTAGCCTATGGAAATAAAAAATACAGATTTTATAATCCAATTATGCAAAATAATACACATATTAAACAGCTCCGCCAAAAAATTAAAGAAAATGTTCCTTTTTATTCTGTAATTGTATTCTATGGTGATAGTGAATTACAAGATATTAGCTTTATTCCTAAAGGGGTTTTCGTAACAAAGTGGTATAGAGTCGTTGATGTTGTCAATACAATTATACAAGAACATCCTTTATGCGACTATAAAAATAAGCACAAAGTTGTTGCTGTATTAAAAGATGCTGTTGCTAATGGCAATATACTAGAAACAGAAACACAACATATAGAAAATATAAAAGACATGCTGGGTACAGATAGAATTTTTCAATAATTAATCAGTTGATTGTTCTGCACTTTTTATTTTATTCTTTTCTGAACAGGCTTTGGCGTATATTTACTCAACTCCCATAAGCCAATCCAGACCATTCTTGATGAATAATATTTGTCAAAATTGCATATTCTTCATCTTTAGTAATTTCATGTTCTCTCCAATAATCGGTTAATTTATTACAGGTTTTCTGCCCCGTCATATGTTGTTGTATCCATTTATCAGAATGTCCGAGTTTTCGCCAATTTTCGCGTGCGCGATCTATACTTAATGATGGGTCGGCCGTTTCTTTCATGCGCTCATATCCGACACGTGCCAACCATTGTTTGATGGGTTCTGCTTTCGGACTAGGAACAGATTGAACAATTAGATAATAAAATCAGTCCGCAAACAAATTAGATTTATTTTGCACCAGACAATCCTCAAACAACTCAAGTTTTCCACTCAAATCCTTAAAATCCCCATACTCTTTAGTCCGATACGCGCATAGTATCGCGCACCATTTATCAGTTTCAGCCGTTTTGATGAGTTCACCAAACGGTTTATTTATTGAAAAATATAGATTTTTTCTTCAATTTTGCAGTCAGATAAAATCAATCTCAAAATCTCTTTTTTCGTGCCAAGAATCGGACTTTTTAAGAATTTTCCAACTTTGCTGCTATTTCAGCGATATTAGCCAAGGTTTCATCGGTTTCGGTGTCAATCTCAAGGTATCTGTCCATAACTTCTTCACCAAAAGGGAGAGAGGTTGGTTATCTGATTAACTGTCATCAATGTCATTTTAAAAAAGCAACTAAAAGTATATTTTTACTTCCAAATACTCTTAATATTAACATATCGTTCTACCTATATACAAAAATGATAGCGCTATCACTCAAGTTAATTTTTATTGGAAAGAAAATTTAAATGCCTACAAAAACAAGTAACAAATGCTCTGTAAGAGGAGTTATTAATAAATTTAATGAATTGAAATATATGACAGATATTCCTCATACAATTTCTACTGGAAATAAATTTATTGATAAAACCATCGCTAGATATGGCGCAAAAATCGTTAACAGTGCAGTTAAATCCCCTAAAGGAAAAATTGCTGTTAAAGTCGGTAAAAAAGCCTATCCCTATATAGAAAAAGGAGGCGCAAATATTGCCAGAATAAACGCAGCATACAATGAAGTATGTAAAAGAAAAAAACAGTTGATTGAAAAAAATAATTAACTAAGCTAAAATTGGGTTAAAAAAGGAGGCGGAATAATGAAATTGTGGTCAAGAGAAGCCCTGACGCTCGGGGGAATTTATAGTGTTTTAAGCACTCCTTTTTTAATGCTAAAAGCACCGATGACTGAACAAATAGCTTTATCGTTATTTGCCATGTTCATTATATGTATGTTTTTGCTTTATTCGCCTAAGTTTTCTTTATGGGTTGGCAAACAGACAGACAACTTTCCGAAACTTTCGTATTATCTGATGTCTGTCGGGTGGCTGCCTTATTTTCTTATCATCGGTCCTCTTGCCATTTTTATATGCGCCGGTGTTTTTGCTTGGGATGATGATATTTTGAATAGAACAATGAGCGTTTTTAACTTAATTTGCTCATGGGGACTACCTGTTTCACTGATTGTTGCGTATATCAGAATTAAGACAAAAATTAGGTTATAGGGCAGTTCCTAGCGGAAAGAAAAATTAAACACCCCAAAACTGCAAAAACAGAAAATATGGCTGCTGATTTTGTTGCTGGAAAAATTCCTCTTGCAAAAAAGTGGAATACTGGTTTCAATCTTGGTAAAATAGGATTTGTAGCTAAACAGACATATGAAAATACTTGTAAACGTAAAAAATAAATGTTTTAATTTTACAAATTAAACTACTCGTACGGAGATAATATTTATGAAAACTTTTGGTCAGCAGGTTTTAATTTTAGGTGGATTTTACTTTATTATCTCCTTTTTATTTTCTTTAGGAAACAGTACTGTTTTTAACGCACTTAATATGATTATGTTCGTTGCATTCATCATTTTTCTTGTCGTATTATGTTTTAAAAGAAAATATAATTTTTTAATTGGTTTTCAAAATAAATTTATAAAAAGCAGCAATTATTTGTTAGGGCTCGGCGTTGTTCAATATTTTGAAATTATTTTTGTAACAGTTCCAGGAATGTTTTATGGTTATACGGTCAGCCAAGAGCAATACAACGGTCTGGAAATTCCTGTCGCACCAGAAGGATATTTACAAATTACAAGTTATGTTTATTGGTTTCTTTTATTCAGTGTATTAATATTGATAACATATTATAATTTCAGAAAAAATGCGGAAAGAAAAATTCGTCATTAAAAAGCAAAATATTCAAGGACAAAAATATGAAACTTTATCATTATATTACAAAGGGGAATTCCGCTTTAACAGAAGGCATTCTTTCTTTTGCTAAAAATCCCAATGCAGACTTAAGCTATTATTATAAGCGCACAGGCGGAAAAACGACACATACTGATATTGTTAACTGGATGGAAAATTGTTTTGAAGGGCGAAGCCGAGGAATAAGAGCTTTTTCTGAGCCAATAAAATGGTCTGAAAAAAGTTTATCACTGAAAGATTTTATAAACAATAGCGATATGTTCTCCATTGACATAAACGCTTTAGACAAGAATGGTTTGCTAGAAGCTATTTATGTTAGCCCTTCTGTTATGGATTTACCTTTCCTTAAAGAGAGTCAAGATTGTGATGAATTTTTACAAAAACTTTCATCTTTTAAAGAAATTGACTATTCTCCTATTAATTGGAATATTTGTGATGATAATAAAGGACGGCGTTTTGCTTACGTCCGTTATTATTTAATTATCGTTAAAGATGGGATTATCCCCCCTGAATATATCCGACTAAGTCCCGCATTATAATAGATAACAATGCTGCGCCTTATATTTCAGACTGTTTACCATTGTTTCAACTTATAAACAAACAACAACGCCAAAATATCTTTTAAAGTATAATTCATTTTATTTCCGACAATTTCATTTTTTATAATTATGCATTTTTACAAGATGACCATAAATTAAAAAAAATCCTGCCTTTTAAAGACAGGATTTTTTTTATTAACGATACAAAGGATGATAGTCGATTACCGTTACAACTTTGTAAGTGTATTCGCCTTCCTTTTGCATTTTCATTGAAGTAATCTTTTGCACTTTTTCGCCGACTTTAACGCCAAGCCATTGCGGTTTATTCCGCGGACTGGCTTTGATTATGGCACCATCGCTCAAATAAAGCACATAGATGTTTTCATTATCCGCACCTTTAGCACTTTCCGAAATAAAATTATTCGAAATACTGCGGTTATAAAAAGCCGGATTATTCATCACATACGAGGATGCTGCACGCAAAACCTGTATGGTTTCAACCTTTGGCTTTTGGCCTTTCAGTTGTTCTCTACATTCGCGGTAGCTGTCAAGAGCATGTTGATGGTTCTTAACTCCGTTTGCAAATGCATCGCGTTCCTGAAAAGCATAATTCAACGAGGCAACTTGGTCATAATAACCTTCGGGAACCGTAGGTTTGTTACAAGATGTAAAACCTAAAACCATTGCCCAAACAGTAATAATAAAAAATTTTTTCATAATTTTTTACTTTTTGAATAGTGGAACAAATTTATCGCCTTCACACTTAACCAATTCTCCTTCTTTGGCCAAAATCCATTCCGGAGAATCTTTGATTTTAAACTGACGGAAAGAATTGTCAGAAAAAACCACATTTACATAGTCCAAGCGATTGTCGCCGACATATTGCGCTTTGCCGTCTATTGCCAATTCGACATCATGACGGGAATAAAACATCCCATGAAAACTCGAACTGCGCAAATAAATGGCTGTATACGCACTATATGTCCATGGCTGTGTGTCGCTGTTTTGCCATATACGTTTAATTCGGTACATTTCAGGCGCTACATTAACCGTTTCATCTTCTTTCTGCAAAGCAGCAAGCGCTCTTTTGAGGCTGTCAACCGTAGTTTTATCTTTACAGGTCTGCTTTTGCAATACCGACTTTGTCGTTTCAGAAGTTTGAACAAAAAAGTCATAACTTTTTTGAAAACGCCGGTAAGTTGCCGAATCAAACTTTGATTCCATCTGAGATAAGTACGAAAGATAGCATTTGTACCTATAATCATTCATATCTCTGTCATACTGCGTCAGCATAAAATATAACGCAAAGACAAACACACAGCCGAAAGCCGACAGGACAAGCAATATCCACATTCCTTCACTGTTACGATTTTTGGATTGTTTTTCCATACGCGAAAAATTTAATAGTAAAACATAATAAAAATATTAACTTTCAGATTAATATTTTTCATTGCTTTTGTCAATATTATACAAAAAATTGTTCTATTTAGTGTGATTTTATCTTGCCGGCTGGAGCTCAATGCCTTCATACAGATTTTTTTCAGGACTGTACGTTATATGAACATAATCACAGTTTTCAAGCCGCTGCATTTTATAGCCAAACAAACTCTCTATCAAAGCACCTATAGCATGACCATGCGAAGATATTCCGATAACCCGATTTGAACAATTATGCGCTAACTCTTCCAATACCGCCTTCAATCGCAAGCTGACGGCAAGCAAACTTTCGCCCTGAGGAAAAGGAATTGAAACATCCTCATAACTCTTTCTGTAATCAGGACAAATTTCTTCACGCTCTAACGCATATAGCCCGTTTAAAATACCATAATCAACCTCACGCAGCCGTGCATCAAATTTTACCGGCACCTTTAATTCTTCAGCCACAATTTCAGCCGTTTGTTTGGCTCGCAGCAAATCAGAGCTGACGATCAATTTAATTTTTTTATCGGATAATTTTTGCGCCAATCTATGAGCTTGTTCAACTCCGATCAAAGTCAGCGGCACAGGAGTTTCACTTTGTCCTTGAGGACGTCCCTCTGCATTCCAAATAGTTTGACCATGACGAAATATGTAAAAATGTTTTTTCATCTTTTAACCTTGCAAAAAACATTAGCATAATCAATTTTAACAATTAGTTAAAACAACATTTTTATATAGTTTCAGACCGTTGACTTTTGGCTTATATCAATATAGATTAACCTTATGGAAAATGCAAAAAACATTATATCTCTAAAAGACTGCTCCGCTGAAAAATGCCATTTAGGCGGAGGAAAATTTTTGGGATTAGCTCAAATATACCCCTTAATATCTGAATATCAAAAAAAATATGGATTAGATATTGAAATTCCACAAACTTTTGCAATTTCAACTAATGTTTTTCAAAAAAATTTCAGTCAAAAAGAAAATATTCCCGCCGAACTGCTTAATCAGGCAATGCAATGTCTTGTTGCCTGCGGCGGCAATGTAGCCGTACGCTCATCAGCAAACATAGAAGACGCTTTTGGCAAAACCCACAGCGGAGAATTTGCCTCAGCCTTAAACGTTAAGAATAGGCATCAAATGCAAGAAGCTCTGGCAATTGTATATGCTTCCGCACAAAATATCCCTCAATCAAAAATGGGAGTTGTTATTCAGCCGATGATTGAACAACCTCAAGTCGCCGGCGTAATTTATTCTCAGGATTTTAACGGCGATCCTTTGGTAACCATAAACTGGACACAAGGCAAAACCGCCGATATGCTTTTGGTTAACAAAGAAAAAGGAAACCTGACTAAAATAGGAAAATATCTTGACAACCGCAAAGGCAGACTTTCACTTTTGCAATTTTCGGATTTAGATAATCGAAAAAACAAACGTTCTGTTCTCCACAGTGTTTTTGGGGATAAACTTATGGGCAGTATATATTTGAACTCTTTCAAAAAAGAATTCAAATATATCCCCCGGCTTGTCGCCCTTTCAAACCATTTGGAAAAAGATTTGGGGTATCCGGTTGATTTGGAATTTGCAATTTCAAAAAATGGAAAAATCAATATACTCCAACAACGCCCTTACATAATGGACAGCAATTATATTGTAAAACAATACTCAAACGGCGATTGGGTCGGTTACAATAAAAATCATCCTGTTGTTTCTGGAGAAATCGCCATAGTCGACTATGATAGTGAAGAAGAATTTGAAAAATATAAAACCGACGTAAAAGAAGGAAAGTTCAAAGACAAAATATTGCTCTCAAAATATAAAAATTTTCACGGTTTTAATATATTGGCTTACGCCGATGAAGAAAGAAACGTTTTACAATCAAAATTAAAAATAGATGCAAGCTACAACCTGCATACAGAACTTTACGGACATTACGGCAACCTCTTCAGAGAAAGGGGAACTCCTTTTTTATCCACGCAGCGTAGTAACGAATTTAAAAAATTGAAAAACGGCGATTGGATAGAAATCGACTTGAAAACCGGCAATTTCACCCAACAGACACACGGCAAAATATTAAATTCCGAAAAAATGCTTAAAAATTTCAAACCAAATGAACGATAGCTGAAAAAATTCTTCTGATTTTTACATCACTAATTTCATCTTATTTATCTTTTCCGAACAATGAAATCATTTTTGCCTTGAACACGTTAGAACGCAAATTATCTTTATAATCTTTTTCGCCTTGTGTCATTTTGGCATATTCAACTTTATCCAAATAAGTCATTTTGCGGAATTTCAAACGATTGTATCCGGCCCATTTTTTCTTCATTTCCGGCGTAATTTTTTCATAAATTTCGTTTTCACGCTTAGAAACATACTTCCAAAAATCATAGCCGTCGATATTGAAAAACTTTTTCATCAATTCATTATGGCGTTCCTGATTTTCCTGTACCCCTTGAAAAGGAGCGTCTTTATTATACAATTTTGCTCTTGCTAAATTATTTTTAACATAAATCGGATATTTGTCCTGCATCCAGCCGTCAAATACCATATTAGCAATAACTTCGACTTCTTTTTCAGAAAGGCGTTCGTTTTTCGGAGTTATTTCTCCTGATTTTATTTTATCGCGATAAAAGCGGAATCTGTCTGTAATATAGCGAAAATCTTTACCATGACTAAGATAATTTTTTCTTTGCGCCACACATTGTGCAATATTAGCCGACACTTCATCCAAACAGCACTCGGCAAATTTTATCGGATAGCTGTTCCATTCTCTCATACCGCTTTTGTTATTCAGAAAATGCTGCCCTTCATGAGCTGTTGTGCAATTATGGCTGTCATTATATACATCTAAAACCGATTGCAATTTTGGATTATCTGCAATAAATTCGCGCACAACCAAAACGTCATAATTATACTTTCCCATTGCGGGCATATTGGGCAAACTATCCGCTGCCCCCAATTTATATATAATATCTGATTTTGTTTTATCCTTAAACGCTTTATCACCGTATGAAGCATAAACAGTATCGACATGGGAGCGCAATTGAAGCTTTTTAATATAAGCATGAACAGCTTTATCTTTGTTACGAAAATCGCACAAGCTGTCAACATTCAGTTTTTTTCCGTCTTTATCGGTATAATACCACCCTTTTCCTCTTTTGTAGGTCAAATTATCATAAAATTCCTGCATAGAGAGAGTATCTTTATTAACAACGACTTGTGTCCGATTAAATTGTGGAGCGTTTTCTTCCGCGACATAGTGCATCATAGCAATGCCAGACACGCCCAACAACAGGCAACTTGCAAACAATCCTTTTTTTATAATTTTGTTCTTCATCAGCCGCTCCATTTGTCTAATTTTGACTAATTATAACCTAGAGTTTGGTTCTTGTGAAGAGAGATTTTTAAAAATATTCAACATACAATGGATAATTTTCCATAAATTTTGTTCTTATTCCTCAAACAAGCATTTGTGATATTCTACATAGGAGAACACTAAAACATAGAAAAAAACAGATTTTGATTAGTGGTAAAAAATAATGGTTTTGAAAAAACTTGGGACAAATCCGGAATAAAATTATAATTCAAAATTGTCAGATTTCACCCACTTAATACGCAAAAACCCTAGGAAAACCTAGGGTTTTGAATGGTGCCGGTTATGTGACTCGAACACACGACCCACGCATTACGAATGCGTTTTATTGTCTGCTTTAATAATCCTTATTGTCCCTTATCAATCGAATAAAACCCTTGACAATTAAGGAGTTAGAGAATATTTAAACCCTAATTAAACCATATTTAAACCGATTAACTTTTATTAAAAATTAGGGACAGATTAGGGACAGAAACAATGGCCAGCAGTACAAAGAAAAAAAGCAGCCACAAAGGGGTATATTATCGCGAGCATGAAACCAGAAAGAACGGTATTCGCAAAGACCGCTACTTTATTATACGCTATACCGTTGACGGTAAACAGCATGATGAGGGGTATGGCTGGGAAAGTGAGGGCAAAACCGAAGTAAATGCTTATCGAGAACTTTGCGAGATAAAAGAAAACATAAAAAAAGGCAAAGGTTATTTTAGCCTGAAAGAAAAGGCTCTTATGGCCACGCAAGAACGCGATGCTGAATTAAAGAGAATCGGTATTTTAACCTATGAAGATTTTTTCAATAATGTATATAAAAGCGCTTATAATGCCAATCAAGGAAAAATCGGTGCGCATAATAACCATATTCTCCCTGTTATTGGAAAATATAAATTTGCAGAAATATTGCCCGTTGATATTGAAAAAATCAAAAACAATATGATTGAGCAAGACCTAGCCCCCGGCACTGTCAATAAGATTTTGGCCTATATAAGCCACGTTGTAAATATGGCTAAAGATAGCGGCTATTATACCGGCATGAATCCGATTGAAAGAGTAAAAAAGCTAAAAATTGACAACCGCAGAATCCGTTTCCTATCACGCGATGAGGCTGATGCCTTGTTTAAAAGATTAGCAAAAATGGCAACTTTGGACGTTCACGATATGGCTTTGCTTGCTTTGTGCTGTGGTTTTCGTGCCGGAGAAATCTTTAAGCTGCAATGTATAGATATTAACTTTACTGTTCGCAAAATATATATTCGTGATCCTAAGGGTGTTATCAATAGAGCTGTGCCGATGCCGCAGATTGTTTACGATATGCTGCAAAAGCGCATACAAGGCAAAGAACCTTACGAATTAGTATTTACCAAAAAGGACGGCGGACGGATTAGTGCTATTTCTGACCAATATCAAAGAATTGTTGACAGTTTAGGCTTTAATGACGGGATAATCGACGACCGTAACAAAGTGGTATTCCATACACTCCGGCATACATTTGCCTCTTGGCTGGCCATGGCTGGCGTTGATATTCTTACAATCAAGGAACTTATGGGACACTCTGATATTAAAATGACCCAGCGCTATATGCACCTTGCACCAGAAAAATATACCGCAGCGATTGCCGTCTTAGATATTCCTTTATTGTTTCAGCCCCAGAAAATGACTGAAAACAAAGAGGTTGAGATAAAATTTGAAGAAAAAAACACTTGACATATTGTTTCCCGTAGGATACAATCTTATATAAAGAAAGGACGAACATGTTTACGATTATTAAAACCGAACACTTTGACAAATGGTTAGATAAATTAAAAGACCGCCACGCAAAGGTACGTATACTTGACCGTATTAATGGTATGATAGGTGGAAATTTGGGAGATGTTAAACCCGTTGGGGAGGGTGTTTCGGAAACGCGTATACATTATGGTCCCGGCTATCGCTTGTATTTTTGCCAGCAAGGCGATGTTGTCATTGTCCTGCTTTGCGGCGGAGACAAGTCCACCCAAAACAAGGATATTGAAAAAGCAAAGGAGTTAAAAAGATGTCTGAAATAATTACCGAAAACGATTGCAAATTAAGCAGATTTGACGTTGCCGATTATTTAACCACCGAAGAGGATATTAAAGAATACCTTGAGGTCAGTCTGGAAAGCGACGATCCAGAACAGATTATAAGAGCAATCAACGATGTTGCCCGCGCTCGTGGTATGAATGAATTGGCTCAAAAAATGGGCGTTGGCCGCGCAAGTTTATACAAATCTTTAAACGGAGATGTCAAACCTCGCTTTGAAACCATTTATAAAGCGCTGCACGCTCTAGGGGTTCGTCTTGCCGTTAAAGAGTTTAAAAGCGAAGTTTCTCAATAAATATTTATTGCTTGCAAAGCTCTAACTCTTGCCTCAGCTTGTCAATTCGCCCAATCCATTCCCAAGTTGCCGGATATTGTTCTGCAGTCGCATTTTCCAGCTCAGCAGCCACAGCAGCACCGGCAACCGGATATGTCGGGCAAAACTTATAATTGACCTGCACGCATTTTGTTGAGCAAGCTGTTACGGCCAGCGTTAGGCTTGCTATATATAACAGATTTTTTAGTTTCCACATTTTCCGCCTCTTTTTGCTGAATTTTCAAAACTTCCACCTCTTTATTGCTGTGCTGCAGCGCACATTCTGCCTGCACCCTTTTTTCAATTTGATAATTGCTCCAAAACCAAAAAGCAGCCAGCGCAACCGCCAAAAGTGCAATCCGCTCCAGTATGTCAATTACTTTCGTCTTTATCATGCTTGCCTCCTCTGATGATTTCCATTACTGATTTAAGTGTCTGTAAAGGCCTGTCTATCAAAAGCCGGAGGATATTGCCCGAAAAATCAAAAATCTCACGGGCAAAGCTGCAACTACCGCCTATAATGGCGAATGTCAGATAAGCATTGACCCCCATTCCCATACAGATATTGCCGACAATCAAACTCAGGGCAATAGAGGAAAATACCTTTTTTATTTTATCCGCCCTTGATAAAGATTCTCGCGTCCAAATAACCGACAACAAGCCAAAGACAGTACCAACCAGACCAAACTCAATAAGCAGTTCCTTAATTTCTTTTAACATTTCCGCCCCTTTAATCTATGTCGTTGTAAAAAAGATGTTTGCCTACAACGGCACAAGGAGCTTTACCCTCAGCCCAGCGCGGTTTTGCGCAGGCTTTGGGATTATAATAATGAGTTGCCCCCTTTGTTATGTCGCTGATTTTACCCTCATAGGCTTGCTTGGCAATCTCCAGACACTCCGCAAAAATTTTATTCAGCGGCGTAACCTCAAGGATTACCTTGCGGTTTGGATCTTTTTCATTCCAACAAGAAAATTGCCACGGTTTTAGGCAGGTTGCTGCAATCGTCGGGACTTTTTTGCCGTCGATAATACGCCAACCGCACTGTTTTCTTTTTTCCACTCTGTTTAAAATAACACAGGCAACAGCAACTTTGCTCTGCCTGTCTTCTCCTCTTGCCTCGCCGTACAGTGTGCGGGCAAGCGTATCAATATCCGTTTCCGCTGTCATTGTTTTTACTTTCTCAAAACAAACAATGACCCGGCTCTTTTAAGCTCCCTATAAATAACATACAAATAAATTCGGCAAAACATCAACCTAAATTTCGTCTTGCCCCACAATCTCGTTGTACTCGGCCAATGTAATTGTGCCTTTTTCAACGCTGGCCGCCAGCTGCTCGCTGCTAATCCGGCCTTGTTCGTACAACCTTTTAAGACTTTCTGCCACTTTTCTCATAGCACGCCCTCCGTAACCAGTTGTAATGTGTAGTCGTCAATAATATCCTCCTCATGCCGCAGCTGCACGGCCTGAGCAATAGAGTACGCCTGATATTCGGCAGGCGTTAAAAAAGCCTCGTCATATTGATAAATTTTGACGGGGCTTTCTTCGTTTGTACCGGAGCGTTCAACTTCGGTAATATTTTTGCGGATATAGATGCCGTTAGGCGATAAGTCTTTGTCCACCTCCGCCGGACGGCTTGCGCTTTCCGCTCTGCGCCAAGTTATCGTTAGCATTTTTTGCCTCCTTTGCTTTTGCTTTCATATAGCGCGAGATTTTTCGCTTGCAAAACTGAATATTTACAAGCGGTTTGATGTATTTGAGATATACGCCCCGCGTGTCCGTATGCTCAAACCAGCCGATATATGACACCATTTGACAGGCCTCATACCAACTGAAATGCTGTTTTTTAGCAATCCTCTTGGCTTTTCGGGTTGCTTTCAGCATAATCCGCCGCCGCATGGTCGTGCGGTTGCGGTAAAATCTAAATCCCATAAAATCAATAAACCGGCCGGTATTTTTGCCGGACTTATTAACATAGTGGAATTTGAAAACCTGATAATTTTTCTTAACCTCCAAATGCTTTGCTTTCAAAATTTCCCGTATTTCCTCCAAAACACGGTGCAGCTGCTTTTTGTTGCTGCCCATAAGCACCATATCATCAAGATAGCGGACATATATCTTAACGCCCAGCTTTTCCTTGATCGCATGGTCAAGATCCTGTAAAAACCAGTTGGCAAGCCATTGGCTTGTATAATACCCAACCGGCAGCCCCAAGGACACAATCTCGCCGTCAAGCTCGGCCTTGTTACTGTCAAGAATGGCATCAAACAGCCAAATAATGCCCTCATCTTTAATATATTTGCGGATTCTCTGCTTAATCAGCTCAATATCAACGCTTTGATAATAATGCCTTATATCAAGTTTCAAAACATACCGGCAATCGGCGTTTTTGTCCCTGATACATTTTTCCAAATATTTCTTGCCTTTATGGCAGCCGCGGTTCGGAATA
>UQMA01000008.1 GCA_900542055.1 uncultured Azospirillum sp.
GGGGCGAAGTCGTAACAAGGTAGCCGTAGGGGAACCTGCGGCTGGATCACCTCCTTTCAAAGAAGATAGAGAATATACTGTCCACATATCCTTTAGGAGCGAGGGGTTTGTAGCTCAGGTGGTTAGAGCGCACGCCTGATAAGCGTGAGGTCGGAAGTTCAAGTCTTCCCAGACCCACCAAGTTGGGGGTATAGCTCAGCTGGGAGAGCACCTGCTTTGCAAGCAGGGGGTCAGGAGTTCGAACCTCCTTACCTCCACCAGAAAACTTCTGGGGGATGTTATAGAAGAGAGTAAATAAGAGAAAGAAGAAATTAGATAATAAAAATCTAATGGAGTATAAGAAAAGTATAATATACACCTTTTTAGACTATGAAGAAGTAGTTTAGAAAGCGGGTAAATTTTACTGAGTAAATACGGCGTATAGATGATGTAAGATTATTTATACGATAAAGAATCAAGCGATAGGTAAGGGCATTTGGTGAATGCCTTGGCAATCAGAGGCGAAGAAGGACGTGATACACTGCGAAAAGCTGCGGGGAGTTGTGAATAAGCATTGATCCGCGGATGTCCGAATGGGGGAACCCACAGAGCAATCTGTATTCTAGACTGAATATATAGGTTTAGAAAGCGAACGTAGGGAACTGAAACATCTAAGTACCTACAGGAAAGGAAATCAACCGAGACTCCGAGAGTAGTGGCGAGCGAAATCGGACCAGCCAATTTGCTCAATCGAAGGAATTAGAATCATCTGGGAAGGTGAGCCATAGAGGGTGAGAGCCCCGTATAAGTAGTAAAAGATTGAGTAAGAGAGTAGGGCGGAGCACGAGAAATTCTGTCTGAAGATAGGTCGACCACGATCTAAGGCTAAGTACTACTGATTGACCGATAGTGAACAAGTACCGTGAGGGAAAGGTGAAAAGCACCCCGATAAGGGGAGTGAAAAAGAACCTGCAACCGGATGCCTACAAGCAGTCGGAGGGACAAAGGTCCTGACGGCGTACCTTTTGTATAATGGGTCAGCGAGTTAGTCTATCTAGCAAGCCTAAGCCGATAGGTGGAGGCGGAGCGAAAGCGAGTGTTAATAGCGCGTTAAGTTAGATGGATTAGACCCGAAACCGAGTGATCTAGCCATGATCAGATTGAAGGTTGGGTAACACCAACTGGAGGATCGAACCCACATCTGTTGAAAAAGATGGGGATGAATTGTGGCTAGGGGTGAAAGGCCAATCAAACTCGGAAATAGCTGGTTCTCCGCGAAAACTATTTAGGTAGTGCGGTAGGCGGACACCTTGAGGGGTAGAGCACTGAAAGAGCTAAGGGGGAGCGATCCTTACTAAACTTTATCAAACTCCGAATACTCAAGAGTGATACTTACCAGACAGACAGTAGGTGCTAAGGTCTATTGTCGAGAGGGAAAGAGCCCAGACCGTCGATTAAGGTCCCTAAATTATGGCTAAGTGGTAAAGGAAGTGGAATATCCAAAACAGTCAGGAGGTTGGCTTAGAAGCAGCCATCCTTTAAAGAAAGCGTAATAGCTCACTGATCTAGTTAAGACGTTCTGCGCCGAAGATGTAACGGGGCTAAAGCCATATACCGAAATCACGGAATTATGCTGAAAGATGCATAATTGGTAGCGGAGCGTTCTGTAAGCCGGGGAAGGTGTGCTGTAAAGCATGCTGGAGGTATCAGAAGTGAGAATGCTGACATGAGTAGCGAAAAGAAGAGTGAGAGACTCTTCCGCTGAAAGTCCAAGGTTTCCTGCGTAAAGCTAATCTGCGCAGGGTTAGTCGGCCCCTAAGGCGAGGCAGAGATGCGTAGTCGATGGGAATCAGGTTAATATTCCTGAACCGGAAGGGAAGTGACAGATATAGTAGTTAGTGAGTTCTTAATGGATTGAGCTTGCTGGTGATATGTCTCGGGAAATAGCCCCTTCGAAGACCGTACCAGAAACCGACACAGGTGGACAGGTAGAGTATACCAAAGCGCTTGAGAGAACTATGTTGAAGGAACTAGGCAAAATACTTGCGTAACTTCGGGATAAGCAAGCCCCAAGATCGGGCAACCGGTAGTGGGGGGCACATACTAGGGAGTAGCGACTGTTTAACAAAAACACAGGACTCTGCGAAATTGAAAGATGAAGTATAGGGTCTGACGCCTGCCCGGTGCTGGAAGGTTAAGGAGAGATGTGCGAGCATTGAACTGAAGCCCCAGTAAACGGCGGCCGTAACTATAACGGTCCTAAGGTAGCGAAATTCCTTGTCGGGTAAGTTCCGACCTGCACGAATGGCGTAACGACTTCTCCGCTGTCTCCAACATAGGCTCAGCGAAATTGAATTCTGAGTTAAGATGCTCAGTACCCGCGGTTAGACGGAAAGACCCCGTGAACCTTTACTATAGCTTTGCAGTGGTATTAGGTAAGACATGTGTAGGATAGGTGGGATGCTATGAAGGTAAGACGCTAGTTTTACTGGAGCAGACGTTGAAATACCACCCTTGTGTTATTTGATATCTAACCTGCTTCCGTAAACCGGAAGAGGGACCCTGCATGGTGGGTAGTTTGACTGGGGCGGTCGCCTCCCAAAGAGTAACGGAGGCGCGCAAAGGTTGGCTCAGATTGGTCAGAAATCAATCGTTGAGTGCAATGGCATAAGCCAGCCTGACTGCGAGAGCGACGGTTCGAGCAGAGTCGAAAGACGGTCATAGTGATCCGGTGGTCCCGAGTGGAAGGGCCATCGCTCAACGGATAAAAGGTACTCCGGGGATAACAGGCTGATTCCGCCCAAGAGTTCACATCGACGGCGGAGTTTGGCACCTCGATGTCGGCTCATCACATCCTGGGGCTGGAGAAGGTCCCAAGGGTTTGGCTGTTCGCCAATTAAAGTGGTACGCGAGCTGGGTTCAGAACGTCGTGAGACAGTTCGGTCCCTATCTGCCGTGGGTGTAGGATACTTGAAAGGATTTGTCTTTAGTACGAGAGGACCGAGATGAACATACCTCTGGTGTACCAGTTGTAACGCCAGTTGCAACGCTGGGTGGCTAAGTATGGAAGGGATAACCGCTGAATGCATCTAAGCGGGAAACCCACCTTGAAACAAGGTATCCCCATTAGAACCGTGATAGACGATCACGTTAATAGGCAGGGTGTGTAAGCACAGCAATGTGTTCAGCTAACCTGTACTAATAGTTCGATTGGCTTGATTTTTTAGCGTATAAATAATCTTATAGATTTTATCAATAATTTCTTTGCAGAGGTGTTTAGATGATCTGGTTGTAATAGCGGAGGTGTCCCACACGATCCCATTCCGAACTCGACTGTTAAACCCTTTAGCGCCGATGGTACTTTGTCTTAAGACACGGGAGAGTAGGTCGCAGCCAGATCTTCTAAACATCTCTGTTCTCTTTTATTTATGACCTCAAGTTTTATGCTTGAGGTTTTTTTTATTTTAAACGGTGTTGTTTGCGGATTAGCAAAAGTTTGTCCCTGAAAACATATATTTAGCGGTCATTATAATTTCCCCTGAAAACTTTTAACCTCCTGCTGACTACTCATATATCCAAATGCCTTAAACTATTATCTATCCTTAACCCATAGCATTATATAATCCTTTCTTATCCCCTAAAACGCATTCCTGATGCTTGTCGTTGCTAAAATATTGAAGAAGAGCGGCCGGAGCTGACAGAAGAGCAGCGAAGACGCGAATTGCAGGAAGAGCGCATTGATATTATGGCCGGCGAGGGTATGAACGAGGATGAAGCCCGTTTTAGAGTGATGACCGGTAAAGAACCCGATGAACTCGACCGGAAATTGGGGTTTGATTTTATTCCTTATCAGCTGGGGAAAGCGTTAACTGAACGTGAAAACGGCTACAAAATAGCCGATGACAATGAAACGGTTGAAGCTGTTACTATACCTGACGACGCTGTACCGGAGTTCAAAACAAGGTCTGATTTGCGTAATTGGCTGATTGGTAAATTTAATGAAATCGGCAATGTAACGATAAACTCTACCGGAGCAAATGTCGAGTTTAATAAAACGAGTGCGCAAAGAGCTATTAAAAATGCAAGACAAAAGAAAAATAATATTGCATATCCTGAGATAGAAAAAGTCGTATCCGGTGCAAAATATTCCGGTTTTAGAGAAGCAGATGAAAGGCACCAAAATGTTAAGGGGCAAGATGTTTATCATTCCGGTGTTGTATATAAGGGAGTTCCGTATAGTGTTGAGTTTTATGTTGATGTTCCGCTGCACGGAAATACCGGAGATAATTTTGCAGGAAATAAAATAAGTAAAATAGAAATAGCGCCAACAGAAACACAGGTTACTTCTGAAAATCAGAATAGGCCTGCTAATAATCTGTCCGACGCTATTTCTAATATAAGTTTAGCGGTTTTGCGCGGAAAAGTCAAGCCTGCAAGATATGACGCGTCTACAAGTACTTATTATCAAGTGGCTGAAGAAAATGCTCGGTTGGATGCGGAAAACCCAATTTATAATGGTGAAACAATCAATATCAACGGACAAGAGAAGACTGTTTACAACTCAAACGGCGACAGAATAGCGCAATCTGCAGAGGCATTGCGTAACTTTTATAAATGGTTTGGCGACAGCAAGGCTGTTGATGAACAAGGCAGACCGCTGGTGGTTTATCATGGGACATATGCGGAGTTTGATACTTTTGATAAAGAAAAAATAGGCGGAGCACACGACCAAGGTTTTTATGGGAGAGGCTTTTATTTTTCAAGATACAAAGGAGAGGCAAGAAGTTATGGAAGTAAAGTGATGCCTGTATATCTAAAAATAAGCAAACCTTTTGATTTAGAGGGTGTTGATAGTGGCAAATATTCTGGAATGAATAACATTTTTGAAAAAGGAGCAATTCTATTAAGACAGCTTGGTTTGTTGGATGAGGAACAATTAAAGAAGTTAGATTTTTATGAAAAAACAAAAAAGGATTTTTTAAATAAAATTGAGGTATTTCCACCATCAGAAAACCAAGATGTATGGTTTGGAGAGGTAGAAAGCCCATCAGGACAAAAAATATTAGAAAGGGCTTGGGAATCAGACAATACTAAAGACGGTTTAATAGATGTATTATGGAATAAATACACAAGATATATAAAATATGATGACGGCACATATTTTCAATATATTCTTGATGGATTGAGTTTTACTGGATTTATGAGAGATGACGGATATAGACCAAATGAATTTACGGAAAAACTAGAAAAGCTTGGTTACGATGGGGTATATCAAGGGGATGAATTTGTAGTCTTTGAGCCTAATCAAATAAAATCCGTTGAGAACCGCGGGAGTTTCAGCCCTGAAAGCGACAATATTTATTATCAGCTCGGGGAAGTTCCCATTCCGTCTTATGAATTTTATGATAACATAAAAGCGTCTCCGCAATATCAGGATAATATTAAATATTCTGAAGAAGTTTTTGATATGGTGAAATCCGCCCCGCATGTTGAGTATGCGAGTATTGACCAAAGCATAAACCGACTAGGCGGGCAGTCTACATACATTGACGGTTATTTTGACAATGGGGTTAGTTTTTTAATAAGGATTTCTGACCATGAGAGCAATTATGATTTATCAAATGTCAGTGTTGGTTATGGAGCTGATAAAAATAAAATATTGGAATTGTTGGAATACAGAAGAGGTGAGCCTGACCGTGCAAAAGAAGCGTCTCGCCAACGGCATATAGCCTTTACTGAATTGTTGAAAAAGCTAATACCGGAAAGTTATTATCAATATGCGGATTCTAAAGAAACATTTAAGGAACTGGCTAAACAAGGCGTGATTGAACGGCCGGTTACGTGGGGTTTTAATCCTAAAGAACAGGAAAAATACGGAAAATTAGGTGTTAGCTGGAAAGATATTGAAAATTTTGTAAAGAAAAAAGGCGACTGGGCGGAAGAGCAAGGGGAAGTTTATTATCAAGGTCAAATTGCGGATAATGCCGGAGCGGTGGAATTGACCATTAACACGGCGGAAGAAACGGCGGGCGTATCGGAAGATGAATTTAAGCAGAAAATGCTTGATACGCTTAAATCTTTTAAGGGAAATAAGATTTTTAACCAGTCTTTAGGCGGTGAAATTGAAATCAGAACCTCGTCAATCAAAAAATATAAGAGCTTTTTTGCTGATAAAAACAAACGGCTGATTGTGCCTTATATACCGGAATTGTTGGCAAAGGCAAGGTTTGTCAGCGAAAATACATACACACCGGAGACGGAAAGTAATATTATTGCATACTGGAAAGCGGATTTGCCGATAAATATTGATTCGGATACTTATAATGTTCATTTGACAGTAAAGCAAGACAACAACGGTAATTTCTTTTGGGACGCGCAAGTGCAAGAAAAAGCCCCTCGCACCACACCGGCTACAAATCCGGGGGATAAGGGGCTTGCTTCTGATATTTCAGAAGATACCTTAAATATAACACCGTTGAAACAAAATGTCGATAGAAATTTGGTTGTAACGCATGCAACAACACTTGATAAGAATGTTCATTTAACTGTTAAAAAAGATAATCATGGCAACTTCTTTTGGGATGCACAGATAAAAGAAAGCCCCCAACACGCCACACTGGCTACAAATCCGTTGGATACGGGCGCAAAAGCTAAACAATCAGCTTGTCAAAGTAGAAATGTTATATTTCTATTTTGGTATGACAAAATGATAAATTTATCTTGTCTTTAAAAAGATGCAAGTGTAGATTCGACCATAGAGAAGATGATGATTTTTCAGATTTAGTTTGTTCTTCTAATATTCATTATATACAGGTCTAGAATCTAAATTATAAAGGAGTATGTTATATGCGGCACCAAAAAGTAATTAAGTTGTTTTGTTTGATACCGATTTTTGGGTGGAAAGAAAAAAATTCTTGTAAGGTTTGGAAAATTTTAGGTTTACCTGTTTTAAAAAGCAGAAAAGTATCAGGTGATAAAACTGTTAAATATTATGTTTTTGGTATACCATTTATAAAATTAAGTAAGAAAATTAAATAGCATGATAAATATTTGTATGATAACTGATAATAATTATGTTATCCCAACTGCTGTTGGAATGACATCTGCAATTTTAAATAAAAATGATAATAGTATTTATCATTTTATTTTATTGCTTAATGGGGTTTCAGATGACAATAAAAGCAAATTGTTGCAATTAAAAAGTAAAAATGTATTAATAGATTTTATTGATGTTAGTAGCGATAAATATTCTGCGATCAATGTTCAAACGCATGTCCCAGTAAGTGCTTTGTTAAAATTTGATATTCCGAATTTAATTTCTGAGAATAAAATTTTATATATAGATGGTGACGTTATTATTCAAAAAGATTTAACTGAATTATATTACACAGATATAAAACAATATTCTTTGGCTGCGGTTCGTGATATGGGTGGAGAACTGTTGCAAAAATTTAACGAAAAAGTAGGCGTATCAAAATATTTTAATTCAGGGGTAATGCTTCTTAATTTAGAGCGTTGGCGAAAAGATAATATTTCGGAAAAATTGATTTTAGCCAAAAAAAATAATCCTCAATGGAAGTGTATGGATCAAGATGCCTTAAACTATGTTTTAAGTTCTTCAACCAAATGGATAGATGTTAAATACAATAGTATGATAGCGCTTTATAAAGCCTATAATTATGATATTGAAGAGGTTAATGATTTTTATAAATCCAATTATAAAACTTATAATAAACTTGAAAAAGATTCTATCATAATTCATCTTGCTGGAGAAAGTAAACAGAGACCTTGGAAAGTAATAGGCGGGGCTTTTTGTTCATTGTGGGATGAATATTACAAAAAATCACCTTTCAAAAATAAAATATTACATAGAGAATTGTATAAGACTAAAAATGTAAAAGTAGAAAAAGGTAAAGAAATAAAAACATATAAGTTATTAAATTTTATTCCAATTTTGAGCATCGAAAAAAATAAAATGGAAAAAACAATATTAACCATTATTACCGTTTGTTTTAACATTAAAGATGAGATAGAACGCACCTGCCAAAGTATTGTTAACCAGACATGGCAAAATTTTGAATGGATTGTTATTGATGGCGGATCGACAGATGGAACCGTTGATATATTAAAAAAATATTCTGACAGAATTAATATTCTGGTTTCAGAGCCTGATAAAGGTATATATAACGCCATAAATAAGGGAATTAAATTGTCGCACGGCGAATGGCTGAACTTTATGAATGGTGGGGATAGATTTACCTCTAATGATGTGTTGAAAGAAGTTTTTTCAGGCAAAGAATATAGTGCAGATGTGCTTTATGGAAAAAAATACAATTATGATGACAATGGTGTTATTAACACGAGATGTTTTCCAGCAAAATTGTCTAAGAAATATTTTCGTAAAGACTGTATTTGTCACCAATCATCATTTATAAAGAGATATCTATTTAAAAAATATGGTATGTATGAGGAAAAATTGAAAATTGTGAGTGATTGGGAAAAGTGGATCGTTTTTGCAGAAAATAACAGAAAATTTTATTATTTGGATATGTTTATTGCTGATTTTTGGCTAAATGGTATTAGTAGCGCAAAATTACCAGAGCATAAATATGAGATAGAACAAATAAGATACAAACATTATGTTAATAGAACTAAAATTACTCTTTTCAACTTTATACCTTTATTAGCTATTGATTCTAAATAGGAGAAAATATGCAAAACTATACAATTCAAACAAATAATGTTTGTGCTCGGCAGATTTCTTTTTCGATTGAAGACAGAAAATTATACAATATTAAATTTTCAGGAGGATGTCCGGGGAACACTTTAGCTATTGGTAAATTGTTAGAAGGAACGGAAGCCCAAAGAGCGGTAGAGCTTTTGAAAGGCAATGATTGTCGCGGTAAAGGTACATCTTGCGCTGATCAGTTGGCCAGAGGTATTGAAAAAGCATTGGCAGACTAATATTGCTATAAGTGAAAAGTTTTTGTTATTAAACATAAAACCCCGCATTAGTGCGGGGTTTTTCAGTTTGTATTAACTTATGGCAGCAAAGGTGACCACGCAGGGTCGGAGGCATCTGCCGGAGTTATAATCATACGTTCATTATATCCGGTTAAGTCAATGGTATACAGTTTTACCGGAGCGCTTGAGCGTCCTGAGGGGCGGTCTTGTCTGAAATACATCAGAACACGTCCATTAGGTGCCCATACCGGAGCCTCTACCAGATAGCCGCTTGTAATCAAACGTTCACCTGTTCCGTCAGGGTACATAACACCGATATAAAATTGTCCTTTTGCCATTTTTGTGAAAGCAATATAGTCGCCGCGCGGTGACCATACAGGTGTGGCGTAACGGCCTTCACCATAACTTATACGATGGATATCGCTGCCGTCTGCGTTCATAATATAAAGCTGTTGATTGCCGCCGCGATCAGAGTTAAAGACAATTTTTTTGCCGTCAGGAGAATAGCTCGGCGAAGTATCAATTGCTGAACCAAAGGTTAATTGTTTGCTCTTGTTGCTTTTTAAATCCATTTCATAAATATTGGTTACGCCGTTTTTGGCATAGCTTAACAACAATTTTGAGCTGTCCGGTGAAAATACCGGAGCAAAAGTCATACCTTTGAATTGTCCGACCAAACGTTGATTGCCGGTTTCAATATCTAACAGGTAAACGCGCGGTGTGTCGCCGGCAAAAGATAAATAGGTGATTTTTTGCAGGTTGGGCGAAAAGCGCGGGGTTAGAGCCATTGAAGCTCCGTTTGTTAAAAATTTGTGGTTTTCGCCATCCTGATCCATAATTGCCAAGCGTTTTACACGACGGGTTGCGGGACCGCTTTCTGAAATATAAACAACACGGGTGTCAAAATAACCTTTTTCACCGGTTAATTGTTCATAAATTGCATCGGCAATTACGTGAGCCACACGGCGCCAATTGTCTTTGGTGGTGGTAAAAGATTGTCCTTTTAGCTGCTCTTCGGCAAAAACATCCCATAAACGAAATTCAATTTTTAAGCTCTTGCCGGAAATTTCGCTGATTGCACTTTGAACGAGAGCTAAAGCGTTGATGGCTTGCCAATCGCCGAAAGTCGGCATTTCATCAATAGATTTGAATTTTTGAATATAACTTTGTCTTGAAATAACGCGGAATAATCCCGAGCGCTCTAGGTCGGCAATTACGACTTCGCGAATTTGTTCGCCGTATGTCGCAGCTTCGTTACTGCTGCTGACCATATCAGCAATAGCAACAGGCATTGGATCACGCATAGCGCCGTTTACGTCAATCATCAATTCGGCATTTGCCGAGTTGGCAAATAGTGACAGAAACAGGCAGAAAAAAGAAAAAATTTTCATTGTAAAAGACCTTCGATTTTTTAAATTTACTTGTTTTTAGATTTAGTATATGTTTATTAAAATTTCATTAGCGGGTTAAGGATTTTATATATGTCATTGTCTGATTTTAAAAAGGAATTATCTCCTAAAAAAGCTATTATAGGCTTTGATTACGGTTCAAAAAGATTGGGAGTGGCCGTCTCCGATTTAACTTTAACTATTGCCACTTCATACACTATTGTTCAACGGCAGTCAAAAGCAACAGATTTTGCGCAAATAAAAAAAATCATAGCTGAAAAAGAAATCGGCGGTATGGTTTTTGGCTTGCCTTTGCAAATGAACGGACAAGAAGGTGAAATTGCTGCCGAAACACGAGCTTTTGCTCAAGCTCTGCAAAAAGAAACCGGCTTGCCATGCGCTTTTTGGGATGAACGTCTTTCATCATCAGCCGTAGAAAGTTTTTTAATACAGGAAGTCGATTTATCACGCAATAAACGCAAAAAAATATTAGATGCCTCTGCTGCAGCTTACATTTTGCAAGGTTTTCTCGATGCATTAAAAAAAGCCTGATTTTTATCAGGCTTTTTTGTTGTTTTTGCTGTTTGTTATTCTTCACCAACATACATGCCGGTTGCTCTTGCCGCTATAACATAATCGCTTTGCGGGTTGAGAAGAGTTGTTCCTTCTTTGACTACTTCATCAATATCATAATCGGCAATAGAATTGTTTTTCCAAACGACCATGCGGTTTGTGTGGCCGGATTCTAACAACGAAACGGCTTTTGCGCCGAACATAGTGGCCAAAATGCGGTCAAACGATGAAGGATTTCCCGAACGTTGAGTGTGTCCGAGCGTGGTTACGCGGGTTTGAAATTCTTTATAACGTTTGTTGAGTTCGGCGCTCAGATATTGACCGATACCGCCGTAAACACTTTCACCGACTTTGTTGGTTGCGGCAGAAACATGTTGTCCGTCTTCACGTTTAACACCTTCTGAAACAACGATTAAAGCATGGTTGCGTCCGGTTTCTTTAATGGATTTTAATTTGGCAATAATAGAATCGATTTTGTAAGGAATTTCTGGAACCAAACAAACATCAGCCATGCCGGCTAAAGCTGAATGCATAGCCAGATGTCCTGCATCTCTGCCCATAACTTCAAGAATTAAAGCGCGATTGTGGGAACGCGCGGTCAAAGCCAAACTGTCAAGGGCTTCTGTGCAAACCTGACAAGCAGTGGAAAAACCAACTGAAGAATCGGTAATCGGGGTATCATTATCGATTGTTTTTGGAATACCAACCATTTTAATACCAGCCATGTGGCAGTAATTGCTTACAATGTTCATAGAACCGTCACCGCCGACAACCACCAAAGCATCGAGTCCTAATTCACGAGCGCCTTCGCCAAAACGTTTTGACAAAGTTTCCATAGATTCAAGCTTAACACCGCTGTTTAACGACCCCAGATATGAACCGCTTAAACGAGGCCACGGGCTGTTTGAAAAACTGCTTTCGGTCAAAACTTCAAATTGAAGCGGGCGGTTGGTTAATCCGTCTGTGCCGAATTTGATGCCGTAAACTTCCCAGCCTTTAAGGCTTGCGGCATTGACAACAGAGCGAATAACCGCATTAAGTCCCGCGCAGTCGCCGCCGCTGGTTAAAATGCCAATTCTTTTGATAGTACTCATTTTGATACTCCTGTTACATAATTTATTGGTTGATTAATTACCATAAATGTGGTACATTTCAATACAAATTTTGCAGACGGTAAAATTTTTTTGTTTGAGCTTTTTTATTGGGAATAGCAAAAATCATGGTAAAAAATGACAATATCGGCAAACTCCAGCATCAATTGTGCGAATTAAGGTTGGAGGAAAGGCGCGTATGTTCTGATATCAGGCATTTGGTTGCCCGTAATAATATGATTGATTTTGCACAGGCAAAGCAGCTGAATGCATTGAAAAGCGGCGTTAAGAAAAAAATAGAAACAGTAGAAGCAAAAATTATGCCTAATATTATTGCATAAAACAGTTGCAATTGCCGTTTTTGTGTGTTATCTAAAATCCAGATTAATTTTTTTAGAAGTTGAAATGAGGTGATTTTAAGTGGTTCAGGTTACTGTTATCGGTAATGACGTTGGTCAGTCTTTGAAAGTTTTGAAGAAGAAAATGCAGCGTGAAGGTATTTTTCGTGAAATGAAACTGAGACGTTGCCATGAAAAGAACTGTGAGAAAAAAGCTCGCCGTCAGGCAGAAGCTATCCGCAGATCCCGTAAGCAACTTCGCAAACGTTTGGATACAGAAGGATTCTAGTCCGGAAGTTTTTTATAAAAAGCGCTCTATTGTGAGCGCTTTTTTTGCTGTTTGTAAGAATGTTTTTGAAAATGCAATAATGCTGATTTAAAGTAAGCTGTGAAACAACATAATTTGCAATAAAAAAAGCTGTTTTCTATCAAGAAAACAGCTTTTGCGCTTTCAGATTATATAAATTAATAATCTAAATCTTCTTCACCTTTATAATCGGCGTACGGATCTTCTTTGCAAGAATAATATCCGTGGCAACTGCGATCCGGAAGCATTCCCATATTTTTGCAGTCTTGCTTTGTGTATACGCAGTCAGCAGGACAGCAATATTTGAAGTAGCGGCTGTTTGACGGACAGGTTTCTACGCCATATTCGCCTTGACGGCAGCTTGTTCTTGTGTAACCGCTGTTTTTACATATACTGACAGATGTTGATGAGCTGTTTTTTCTTGTTTGACTGCGAACGGTATTTGCGCCCGAATCAACAATAGAACGTACGCCCGCCGTTGCATTACAGGCAAACAATATAGCGGTCAGACATACAGCGATAAAGGATATTTTGTGCATTGTTTTTCTCCACAACTTTCTATTATAAATATAATAGCGCAAAATCTGATGATTTTCAATATTAAAAAAGTGCTGCTTTGATAAGCAGCACTTTTTGTTGGAAAAATAAATTTATTTTTCTTCACCGACAATACATTCCAGAGCGGTTTGCGTGAAACCTTTGATAATATTGGCGCTCTTATTCAACAAAGCATGCTCATCAAGCGAAAAAGACGGATAAAGTTTGCCGTGAATACCGTTTTGACCTATAATGCAAGGCAATGACATACAAATATCTTTTACTCCTTCAACTTCATCATGGTGAGATGAAACATTCAGGATAGCGTATTCATTTGTATTAATGGCCTGACATATACGTGTCAGTGAACCTGCAATACCGAATGTTGTTGAACCTTTGCCGCTGATAATCTTGTAAGCGGCATTGCGGACATTGTCATCAATGTCAGCTTTAATTTCAGTAGTCATCGGTTTGCCGATTTCCTGAGCCAGTTTTTCAATTTGTACGGTTCCCGCTACGGCATTGGACCAAATCAAAACTTCGCTGTCGCCGTGTTCACCGAGCACATTGGCGTGAATGGATTTTGGCGAAACGCCCAAATGGTAACCCAGCAAGGTGCGAAAACGAGCTGTGTCAAGCACTGTTCCGCTGCCGAATACTCTGTTCTCTGGAAAACCGGAAATTTCCAATGCTACTCTAGTCATTACATCAACCGGATTTGCTGCAATAAGCAAAATTGTTTCAGGGGCATATTTGACAACCTGCGGGATGATATTTTCAAAAATTTTTACGTTTGTTGCCAAAAGATCGTTACGTGTCTGTCCGGGTTTTTGATTTGCTCCGGCGGTAATGATTACGACATCGGCTTCTGCTAAGTCTTCATATCCACCTGCTTTTATTTTGTTGGCATAGGCAAAAGGCGTTGCGTGTGCAATATCTTCAGCCTCAGCTGCCGCGCGGGCTTGATTTTGATCGATTAAAACAACTTTACGGGCAACGCCGCGCATAATCAAAGAGAAAGCCGTAGCGCTTCCAACGCCGCCGGCACCGACAATTCCTATTTTCATTTTTCCAGTCCTTAAAAAATTACTCCGCACAAAAAATAAGTATAAAAAGTTTAAAAAGCAAGAGAGCTTGCTGTAAAATCAATCAAAAAATATTTCAAAATCCTACAAAAGATTATATTTTATGATATTGTTTATATTCAAAGGGTTAATAAAAAAAGAACTTTTCATGAAAATCAAACTTTTATACACGAAAAACTTGTAAATAAAATGCAATAAAAACAATGTTGTAATTAATAAAAAGATAAATATTTCGATATAAAAATAAAATAATGCTTGTCAATTGCTATAAAATTGTGGTAACAAAGCACCACGGGTCAAAGATACGTGCCCGATGAACTTAATATGTGTTTAATATTTTAGAGGTTTATCAAATGACTGATACAGCTAATCGCGTTAAGAAGATTGTGGCAGAACATCTTGGCGTTGAAGAATCAAAAGTAACAGATACTGCCAGCTTTATTGACGATTTGGGCGCAGATAGCCTTGACACCGTTGAATTGGTTATGGCTTTTGAAGAAGAATTTGGTTGCGAAATTCCGGATGAAGCTGCTGAAAAAATTCTGACGGTTAAAGATGCAATTGATTATTTGAATAAAAACGCTTAGTTTTTGTTTTAGGTAATATCTGATTAAACTCGCTTGACATGAAGCGAGTTTTTTCATATAAAAAACGCTTGTAAGTATAATAATACAAAGGATATTTAATGAGAAGAGTAGTCGTAACTGGTATGGGAATGCTGTCGCCTTTCGGCCGCGGTGTTGAATATAACTGGGATAATATCGTAGCAGGAAAATCTGCCATCAGAAAAATTGAGGGAATTGAACTGTACGATGAGCCGGTTAAAATTGCCGGACAGGTTCCTTTTGGAAAAGAAAAAGGGCAGTTTGATCCAGATACGGTTTTGGAGCCAAAAGAACAGCGCCGTGTCGACAAATTTATTTTGTTCGGATTGGCCGCAGGAATAGATGCTATGGCCGACAGCGGTTGGAAAGCTGCTGATGATGAAGATAGCTACCGCGCCGGCGTGATGATGGGTTCGGGTATCGGCGGATTGAATTCTATTTATGAAAATTCAGCTTTGATTAATGAAAACAAAAGTATTCACAGAGTTTCTCCGTTTTTTATACCTTCTTGTTTGATAAATATGATTTCAGGGCATTTATCTATCCGTTTTGCGCTCAAAGGTCCTAATCATGCTTGTGTAACTGCTTGTTCTACCGGCACGCATGCTATCGGTGATGCGGCAGCTATGATTGCCCGCGGAGATGCCGATTTAATGTTAGCCGGCGGTGCTGAATCTGCGGTTAATATTCTTGGACTTTCCGGATTTGCCCGTATGAAAGCCATTACTTCTGATTTTAATGATGAGCCTGAAAAGGCTTCGCGTCCTTGGGATCAAAATCGCAGCGGTTTCGTTATGGGTGAAGGTGCCGGCGCCGTAGTTTTGGAAGAACTGGAACACGCTAAAAAGCGCGGAGCTAAAATTTATGCTGAATTGGTCGGTTACGGTATGAGCGGCGATGCCTATCATATTACAGCTCCGTCAGGCGATGGTGCATACCGTGCAATGAAAATGGCTGTTAAACATGCCGAAGAACATGGTGTTAAGCTGGAAGATATCGGGTATGTTAATGCGCACGGCACGTCAACTCCTGCAGGTGATGTGGGCGAAGCTATGGCTGTTGCAAGATTGTTCGGCGATAATATTAAACATGTGTCGATGTCTTCAACAAAGTCAGCAATGGGACATTTGCTTGGCGCTGCCGGTGCCGTTGAAGCTGTTTTAACCATAAAAGCTATTAATGAACAAACTTGCCCGCCGACATTGAATCTGGAAAATCCGGCGCCTGAAGTCGCAGATATGGATTTGGTTCCGCTTAAAGCCAAAAAACGCGAAATCAAGGCCGCTATGTCCAATTCTTTTGGTTTTGGCGGTACAAACTCATCAGTGGTTTTCAAACGGTTTGAAGATTAAACGATGAAAGTCTTGTTCTGTTTGGTAACGACGATTCTGATTGCTGTCGGCAGTCTTTCTATGTATTTGGTAAATCGTCCGAATGATTTGACAGAACAGGTAAGCTTTGTTTTAGACAAAGGCGCGGGAGTGCGTCAGATGTCAATAAAATTGCAAAAAGCGGGGGTGATTAATTCGCCTCTGCTTTTTCGTATTGTTGTAAGAATTTTGGGCGTTGATAAAAAATTAAAAGCCGGAGAATATATGTTTCCGCCGAAAATTAATATGCTGAAAGTGGCAAATCAGCTTTTGAAAGGCGATGTTTATTATCGAAAAATTACTCTTCCTGAAGGGTTGACTTCTGCGCAGATGGTAGATTTAATTAAAAAAGAAGCAAATCTATCCGGAGAAGTTACGTTGCCTGTTGCCGAGGGGTCTATGCTGCCGGAAACTTACAGCTTTTCCAAAGGTGATTCTCGCGACAGTGTTATTTTACAGGCTCAAAAGGCTATGAAAAAAGTTTTGGAAATCGTTTGGGTTGATAATCAAACGCAGGTTTTGAAAAATCAGGATGAATTGCTTGTATTGGCATCTATTGTAGAAAAAGAAACCGGAATTCCAGAAGAGCGCCGTGATGTCGCGTCGGTGTTTGTCAATCGCTTAAATAAAGGAATGATGCTGCAAACTGATCCGACGGTTATTTATGCTATTACACTCGGTCAAAAAGAATTGGGCCGCGCTTTGCTGCGAAAAGATTTAGAAATAGACAGTCCGTATAATACTTATCGTCATTATGGTTTGCCGCCCAAGCCAATTTGCAACCCAGGAAAAGAAGCAATTATTGCTGCTGCAAACCCGAATGATACGGACTATTTGTTTTTTGTTGCCAGCGGAAACGGAGGACACCGTTTTGCACGAGATTTATCAACACATAATGACAATGTAGCTTTGTATAAAAAAACAATTCAAAATAAAAACTTGATTCAATAAAATGTTTGAGGTATATTAGTTCTTAATCAAACATATTATTCATTAATTATATAAAGCGTATGAACATTCGAAATTTTTTGAGCAACCTGAGCTTTGTGGTGCTTTCTTTGAATTTTGCGCGTATGTTTCGCATTTCAGCACCTATTGTTGTTGTAAATGAAAAAAGCAACAAATGGCACAGACCAAATGCTGTTAGCTTGCAGTCTTCCAAGAAGTCCGGCAAGAGTATCTATCATCGCCGTTTAGGTCGCCAGTTCGAAAATTACAAAAAAGACTGATGTCTTATGAATTTACTAAAGAGCATCTTTTTGATGCTCTTTTTTTGTTATTGTGAAATAATAAAAAATATTATTGCTGCTGATATATGAAAAAATAAGGTGTAAACATGACTGAAAAATATAAATATTATTCTCCAAAAGGAATAAATCACAAAAATAGGTTTAAGTTGTTATTGCTGCAAATAAGCATTTATGTCTTTTTGTTTTTAGGATTGTATATTCCGACTAAGGAATTATTTAGTTATAAGATAAGTGTTTATATTGGCGCTTTCTTTATGCTTTTGGGATTAATCGCATTGCTTTTTTATATATTGGAATCCAGAAGATTGATTTCTGAGGTAAAAAATATTAAATTTTGGAAAAAAAGATAAAAATTTAGATAGGCAAATTATGAAAATAGGATTGGTGCTGGAAGGCGGAGCAAAAAGAGGAATTTATACTGCCGGTGTTTTAGATGTTTTACTTGAGCATAATTTGTTGGCAGGCGGGGTTATTGGTGTTTCAGCCGGCGCCATACACGGCTGTTCGTATGTTTCTTTGCAAGCGGGTAGAAGTATTCGTTATAATATGAAATACGGCAATGATTACCGCTTTATGAGCTTTCGTTCATGGCTGCTGACCGGAAGCGTGGTGGATACAAATTTTTGCTATCATGAATTGCCTGAAAAACTTGATGTTTTTGATAACAAAGCTTTTATAAATTCTGGCATATCATTTTATGCTGTCTGTTCTAACTTGGAAACCGGAAAAGCCGAATATATTCATTGTCTGGATATGTTCGCTGACATTGACGCATTGCGGGCTTCTGCTTCATTGCCGTTGATTTCTAAAATCGTAAATTATAAGGGTATGAAGCTTTTAGATGGTGGAATTACAGATAGTATTCCGCTGAAAGCAGCACAAAATTTAGGATATGATAAAAATATCGTTATTTTGACCAGACCAAGCGGATATCGAAAAAAATCATCGGCATTATATAAAATAGCGGCATGGATTTATCGTAAATATCCGAAGTTTGTGGAAGCAATGGCAAATCGCCATTTGATGTATAACAAAGAATTAGATTATGTTGCCGAGCAGGAAAAAGCGGGAAAGGTTTTGGTTTTGCGCCCGAGCCGTGATTTGAAAGTTAAAAAAATGGAACATAATCTGAACAAAGTTAAAGCAATGTATGAATTAGGCAGAAATGATGCTCAAAATCTATTGGATAAAATTATAAACTTTATGAGGTGATTTTATGTCGTATGTAAAAGATTCGTTGTTGGATTATGAGCATGTGGAATTAGAAATCAGACCTCATGGCAGCCGTTACTTTTTTGTTGCGGTGCTTTCCATCTTAGCTTCAATCAGTGTGTCTTTATGCTGGACGGAAAGTTTGCTTCCGGGAGCGGTGGTCGGTTTTCGTTGGCACGCAACAGCGCTTTTCTTTCTTGTTTGGTCAACATACAGCTTTTGGAATTTGTATTTGACGGAAATGCTGATTACAAATTTGCGTATTGTGTTCAAAACAGGATTAATCAGTCAAAACATAAGAGAAATTAGTTTGTACCATATTGATTCGATAGAAGTAAAACAATCAATTTGGGGTAAAATGTTTAATTATGGAACGGTGCTGTTTATCGGTTACGGTGTCGTTAAAAATGTAATGTTCGGCGCTGATGTTCACTTGAAAGAAATACGGCGTTTGCGGGTCAAGTTTAAAAGGGTTTCGTATCCGGCTTCAGTTAAAAGACAGGTCGAAATTTTAATGTCTATGCTGCCTCGTGACGGAAAACAATTCTTTTAGTATAAAAAACAAAAATTGCCAAAAAAGACAAAAAATATATTGTCAATAAGCTTTTTAGGTGGTATAACAATTTACTGTTAAAAGAAGTTATTAATTAATATCATTAAATTATGGAAAAAATTGAAAGTTTTTTCAAGTTTGAAATTACACAAACTACTACGGTTGTGTTGTACAAAATCAACAACGGTAACGGCAAACGCTGGACAGTTGAGGGGTGTGAGGCAGACGGACATATGGTTCTTCGTGAGATTAATTATCCCGAAAACAATGTCGATGTTATAATCACTCCCGGTGTTCTCAAAATTACAACAGTTCGCGGATACGAATATCAGATTACTGATTTGGAAGGCGATGGTGCTGAAGTTGTTTTTCATGGTCCGGTAAATGCATTGTTAACGCAGTCGCTTATGCCTCGTTTGACCTATGTGCCCGAAACCTTGTTAGCAACCGGTAGCGATATGGATTGCTATGTTCCTATCGGCGAGTTTATGGCTCATAGGGAGAAACGCCATGCCGGCCGTATTAACCAGCAAGACAAGTTTGGCTGGCGCGTTAATATGAAGTTTAATAATGAGCTTGTTCCATGGCTGCCGTCTTTCAAAGCTGAGCGCCGTGATAAACAGGCTAAACGCAAAAGCGGTAAATTTGCCCGTGGGTAAGTTGTTATGAAAAAAAGAGGTTTGGAATTTTCCAAGCCTCTTTTTTTTAGAGATGTTATAGGGCTTTTATTTTGTCGTTTATTATGGCGGAGGCTAATTGCACTTGGGTGAAAATATATTTTAAAAACAGCCTATTTTGACAATATCATTGCCGAATTTTTCTTCCAAAGCATCAATAGTGCGGCTGAGCCGGTCATCTTTGTAGTCAGGGCTTTTATTGAACAGAGATGGCTGTTCTTGCTGCGGATAATTAATATTGTCTAATATAATTCCGCAGCTTCTATATATGGTTTTGTGTTGATAAATTTTTTTTAAGAGCGGCAAGGCAATTTGAGCAATATCGTGTTCAGAATTGGTGGAAAAAGCCAATTTGGCATGTTCAGTGAAAATTTGAAAATTTTTTTCACGCAGCATCACACCGACAGTTGCACAGAAACCATTCCAGTGCCGCAATCTTCTGCAAGCGTTGCGGATATGACAGCGTAAAGCTATTTCAATTATTTCGCAGTCATTGGTGAAATTGCTCAGTACAGAAGTGTCTTGAATGGATTTCGGAGGATGAGGGGCTTTGTCTACTTTTGATGTGCAATAGCCTGAGAGTTCATATTTAAGATTGAGACCGCCGATACCCATAGCTTTGCGTATTAAAGAATTATCTAATTGTAAAAAATCTTTAATGGTAAAAATGCCTTGCAATTGAAGAAAACGATTATGTTGCCGTCCAATTCCGCACACTTCTTCAATAGAAGTATTTCCAACGGTTTCAATAATTTTATCATGGGGAATAATAAAAATACCGTTGTTCTTTTTGGCTTTGTCGCTGGCAAGTTTAGCTAAAGTTTTAGATGATGCAATCCCGATTGAAACCGGAATAGATGTTTGTTCCAATAAATTGTTGCGGATTGTCATAGCCAATTGCAAAGCGTTTTTTTTATATAAGCGCAAAATCCCTCCGATATCAGCATAAGCTTCATCGATTGAAACTTTTTCAATTTCGGGAGTAAAATTTTTCAGAACATTCATAACTTTTTCCGATACAGAGCTGTAAAATTTCTGTCTGGCCGGCAAAAAAACGACATTTGCACAGTGGGTACGGGCTTGAAAATAGGGCTCTCCCATTTTAACACCGGCAGCCTTTGCTTCGTTTGAGCGTGATACGACAATGCCTCGTTCTCCGTTTCCGGTCATAACACATACCGGTTTTTGGCGCAGCAGCGGGTTGTCCAGCCGTTCGCAAGAAACAAAAAAAGAATCGCAATCTATTAACGCAATAGTGTAATTTTCCATATCTTTATAAAAAAATGTTCTACGTTTGTTCTCTGGAAGAAGTAATTCCATTTAATGAATTTGTCAACTTCCTTTATGTTTTTGAACAAAAAAATCCCTGCCGGTTAAAAATAACCGGCAGGGGAAGTGTTTAATAGCCGAAATTTTTTTGATATCGGAGAGCAGGCAATGTCATTGCTTTTCCTACTTTTGGATCTTTAAGCATTATCTTTTTGATTTCAGTATAATAATGTCCGCCTTCGCGCAGCGGAGCGCTGTAATCTTCAGGATCTGAAAAATGAATAAGTTCGGCAGATGCTTCTTTTTGTCTGGCAGTATTTTCAGCCGGAGAACTTTCTTTTCCGGTTAAAAATTGATAAAAACGATAAGCCGATGCAGCTTCAAATGTTTTATCTGCAGGAAGAGAAGCAATTCTATCCAGCAATTTGTCATCAACAGTGATGTTTCCATTGGCTAAATCTCTGTAAGTCAATGCTTGCGCATTTCCTTTGGTTCCCCATATTTGTGCCTGTGCTGTACGATATTCAAAATTTCCGATAATGTTATGCCGTGCCTGAAGGTTGAATTTATCAAATTCTGGATAGCCGGAAGCTGTTTCAAAAACTTTATCCAGCGCTTTTTTTATGCGGTTTGCGTAAACAATTTGCGAACTGCCGCCTTCAATTTTGGCGCCGGTTTCCATTAATAAAACTCCAAGCATAAACGACACCTGCGGCATTGCTCTGCCGGAGCGCAGTTCTTCAGCCATTTCCCGCGCGCTCATTTCTTTATCATAAGGTGTTCCCAATGTTTTGGAATATGACGGAAATTTGCTTCCTGCCGGTTCCATATGATTGAGTAAATGGCTGTATCCAGCCGCATCTTTGGTTGTATGAATATTTTTTATTTCAGTTTCAAATATTTTGCGTGTATGCGGGTTTTGTAAAATTTGCGCAGTCAGCGAGTTCGGGTCTTCTAATATGTCGGCCATTAAATTGTAAATAGGTTTTTCAGCCTCAATACTTATTTGAACAACAGATGAATTTTTTAACACTTCGTTGCCTTGCATGGCATGCAGACAAGCCAGCTGCCGTCTGGATAAATCTTCGGCGGGGTGATCTGCTGACGCTTGTTTGTTCAAAACCGAAGCAATTTTATGCAGCATATCGGCATCGCTGTTTAAACGCGCAGCCATATCTTGTTCTATTGAATTGAGGTATTCTTTTGACAATTCGGCAATTTGTCCTGCGCTTTCTGAGCTGAGATCACCGAATCCCATTCCGCTTGGCATTAATTTTTTGTTGATGAGTTCATGCCATTGTGTTTTTACTTCTTTGAAAACTTTTGCTTTGCGCGTCAGTAAATCTTTTTTTAATTCTTTTTCAAAAACTGACAATTGAGCAATACGCGCACTGTCAAGCCCCGGCAAAGTCATAGCTGTTACTTTTGCAGCGGTTTTGGGATATAGATATAAAGCTGGACCATAATTAAAAGGATCGCAAATTTCAGGTCCGGTCGGGTTATCGGTATTAACTCTTCCCGACATCAAAGAGAGGTTGAATTTTTTGCCGAAAACTTTGCTTCTGGCGGCTTGATTGACAAATTTATAGCAAGAATGGAAGAGGTTGTATCCGTTTTCATCGGCAGAAGGCTCGGCACCTCTTTTATCTCTTTGCCTCATTCCGCCCAAATGGTCTGAGAAATCAAAATAAAAATCGTGTTTTAATTCTTCTCCAAGTTCTTTGCATAACAATTTTGCATTTTCCGCCGTCAGCACCGGACGATAAGTTTCGTATACTTCACGCAGCAAACACAGCATAAATGGTTTTGCATAGGGAAATGTTTCGGGAGCGTAGGGAACTGAAGATTCAGTGCGGTAAACCGACTTTAACGGTTCTGAAGTGTTGAGATAAGAAAATTCCGGCTTGTGATTGATAACTTCTTGACTGTATTGTTTCATTTTTTCCTCTGATTTTTGCTTTGTTTTTTAGCAGCCTATTTATTTTTCCCTCCAGACGCCTAGGCTGCCGTGAAAGCAGAAACGTCAGAGGCTTATAATGAGGATAAGGCACAAAATCAGAGAAATATGTAGGATTGAAACAGGCAAAACCGATTGCGCACCGCTCTTAAAAGCGATGGTCGGTAAAAACATTATGTTTTTGCGATTTGTCATTGCCGATTCAATATCCTTTCAAATATTTATATTAGTTAAGCATTTTTTGATTGTAAACAGAAAAATAAAATGAAAGTAAAAAAAACGCTGCTTGAACAGGCAGCGTTTAGGAGATTATTTGCCTTGTTTGCGGATATAAGTGCCGACAATTCTTTCTGCGCATTCGCTCTCAGAGTATGACTGAACGATAATTTCTTTAATTTCGCTTTCGCTGATTCCGCTCATGCTTGCCGTTGTTTTTATATATTCAGGCTTTCCGTCTTCATATGCTTCAGTTTGAAGGCGGTCAAAATTTTTTAAGATAAAGTCGCGAATATGATCTGCTTTTTCATATATCTTTCGTTCGGATTCGTTATGCGGTTGTCGGTAAAGAGTTATATAGAATGAATTCGGAGCATATTGCCATAAATGATCATCAGTGGCATCTGTCGTAAATCCGAAAGTCGATGTTCCCATACTTAAAAAATTGCCCATTGACATCGGGTTGTATCCGGGGTCGATAAAAAGCGTGCGGTCGGTATATCCGGTTTTTGAGGCTTTAATCAAAAGTTTTTTATTGCCGCGTTCAATATTGGTAATGCAAGGCGTTGAACAAATTTTTTGTCCGTTGATATATATTTCGGTATCTGCAATGTTGGAATCAAAAGCTAATTCCTGCTTGCCACTGCTGAATATTGTTCCGCAAGCGCATAATAAACTAACAGAGGCAATTGCCATAATGATTTTTTTCATGATATTCCTTTATCTGTTTTCATCACGGTAAACGGAGAAAATATCTTCCGGAGGAAAAGGACCGCGGCGGGAAATATTTTCAACTTGAGTTAAAATTTGATCATCAAAGTAGACGTATATATAGTCAATTTGATAATGTTTGGCGCCGTCGGCATATTCTTCTTCAGGAAAGCCGCTGACGGCAACATAGCGATATTCATAAACCTGCTGGCCGTTGTGGCTGAAAATTTGTTCCGGTTCTCCATATTTGGCAACAAGCTCTTCGGGGGAAGAAATGCTCTCGGCAATATCTTTGCGCACTTTTGCCGAATTGGCAAATACAGCGTTTCCGTAAGATGCGCAGCCTGAACACAAAGCTAAGACGAATATAATTGCAAAAAATTTATTTGGCATTGTTTTCTCCTGTTACGGAAGTATCGCGCCATCTTATAAGACGCGTCGTCAATCCGCGTCCGGTTTGTTGTTGGATTAATCCGAGAAAAGATGATGGTAAGTCTGACAAACTATTGTTTATGGCAGTAGAGGTAACAATTTCTTGACGAATGTTTGAGTTTGATGATTTTTTTTGAGTGAAGATTGTACTGGTATTTATTTTTCCGAGATAAATAACTTCACCGTCGGCAATATTAAATCCTCCACGGTAACGATGGGCATAGTTTATATGAGCGCTGAAATATCCGTCTTTGCCGAAAAGTCTAAATGATTTAACGGCGTATGTTCCGGGGTCAAGCATAAATACGGATATGTTTTTCATATCAAGTGTGTAGTCACGTCCGGATAAATCGGTAACAATCAGCTCGCCATGTAAAGGGATGGAAGATGTTATATCGTTATGTTCTTCAATTACAACAGCAGCTTTGCCGCCGCGGCTGAATACTTCGCTGTTGAATACGGTTTCAGCCTTGGTCAAATCGCTTTCGTTCGGAAAGTGAGGCAAAGCACAACCGGAAATAAAAAGAGCAATAAATAAAATAGTCGGCAGTCGCATAAGTAAATCCAAATCGTTTTTTTTTATTGTAGCAGAGCAGTACTTTTATGCAAGAGTTTTAATAACAAAAGCCGCCGTATTTGAAAACGGCGGCTCAGAGGAGAAAAACAGCTTAGAAATTATATTGCATTTGAATGCCAAACATATTGCTGTAATTGCGGTGGCTGGCGTCCAATGTGGTTGCGCCGTCATCGTTATATGATTTTGCCGTGCGCATAAAAAGGTGAGCGTATCCGGCGTCAAATTGCCAGTTTCCTGTTTGATAGCTTGCGCCGGCAGTCGTCCATAAACGATCGGAGTCAGGAATGCGCGCCGTGCGGTATCGGGGACTTTTAATCGGTGTTGGATCATAAGAAATGCCGACGCGGAATGTCCAAGCTTCTGAATGGTAATAGTCAACACCTAACGCATAAGTCCAAACATTTTTCCAATTTTCTTCGATAACGGTCGGGTTTGGGGAAATTGAAGATTGAAGTACGAAATTATCGAAAACGTCCCACTTTGTCCAGCGTGCGCTTCCACTCAAACCAAATTTATCATTCAGTTTGTGGTAGGCAGACAATGTCAGCTGGTTAGGCAAAGTCATTTTGGAATATCCTTCGTGGTTTCCGTTTAAATAAGGAACTAAATCGGCGCGTTTAATACGGTTTTTGCCTTTTACGGTATGAGCGCTGTTCAGTCTGTAAGCAATTCCGAAACGGGTGTCTTTGATTGGCTCGTACATTATACCAAAATTAGAAGCCCATTCCCATCCGTCCAGATCCATTTGGTTGCGTGAGTTTGGCATTCCGGTTAGTGAGTTTATAAGATTGCCGTGAACATAGCGGCGGATTAACGTGGCTCCGAAAGTGAGTTTATCAGTTATTTTATAAGCTCCTCCGGCGGCAACATCAACAACCTCCAATTCGGTTTTTATGCCGTGTGATGAGCCGAACCAATCTGAATTGTAGATAGAAGCTAAACCAAAAGGAGAATAAACACCGCCTCCGATTACAGCGCGGTCATTGATTTTGTATTGAGCAAAACCGGAAGGCATTACTTTGTAAAAATCCATTTTTCCTTCCGGCGCGTTCGGCATTTTTTGCCCTGTGCGATTTAATGTCAAGTCACCTTCGACAACAGAGTGCATCTGAACGGTTGAAACTCCCAATTGTCCGCCGCTGTCTTTCAAAATCATTCCGGCAGGGTTGAAAGCAACGGCCGAATAGTCATCGCCCGTAACTCCGACACCGGCAAAAGCGCGTCCCAGACCTGTTGCAGAATATTCGTTGAGCTGATAGCCGGAGGCACAAACGCTTCTGGCGGCGCAGGTTAAACTTAATCCTGCCAATAAAATTCTTATATAGTTTTTCATCAATAAAATCCTTAAAATATATAAAATTATTGCCAATACTAGCGTTTTATGCTAGTTAGTAAAGTAGGCACTTTGAGGCGGAATAGTTTCTTGCGGGAAACTAATATAGGTTTTCCGCCGAATAAACAGGATGAAAAATTGTGAAAGACCCCCAAAAATCTTTGACCGAAATTGTTTTAGAGGTTATCGGCGATCGCTGGAAAGTAAAAATTGTTGAAAATTTGTTGAACGGAACCAAACGTTTTGGCGAACTCAAAAAATCTTTAGGCGATATTACTCAGAAAGTTTTAACTTCAAATCTGCGCAAACTTGAGGAGCGCGGTGTTTTGATACGCAAAGTTTATGCTCAAATTCCTCCAAAAGTTGAATATAAATTGACGGCAATCGGTCAAAAATTGAAACCGACAATTGATTCTATGTTGGAATGGGGCGCTGAATATCGTTCAAAAATGAATAATCTTTCAAAAAAAATATTCAGTTCTGAAAATGAAGAAGATTCTGAAAATAAAGCCGAAGAAAAGAAAAATGAAAATTAAATTTCTTTAAGTTTGCAATTGTTTTTTGACTTTATAAAAATTGTTGTTTAAGATTAATGTTATTACTATTTTTGGGGAGAGGCACAATGAACAAAATTACGGCTTTTTTCAGTTGTTCGTTGATTTTATCGGCAATGACGGGGACGGCGGCTGCACAATATGCAGATGATTGGGCGGCACGCAGTTTTTATGAAAATGCCCGCCGCAACAATCAGGGAGCTATTGCGAGAATGAAACGCAACGGCTGGTCGATAGATGCTACCGATTCAAATGGAGATACTGCACTTTGTCTTGCAATGAAAAATGGAGACGAGCGGGCATATAATATCTTAAAAGCCAATGGTGCAAATGTTAATCACAGCTGCACAGCCGAGCCTGAAAAGAAAAAAGAACTTACTTATCGCGGCGGCGTAGTTTGGAAACCAATGTATACCGTAGGCACAATTGCGGTTGCCGGCGGTATTGCAGCATTGGCAGCCGGCGGAGGAGGAGGCGGCGGAAGCGGCTCGTCTTCAGGTAATAATAATTCCGGTAACAACGGCGGCAATAACGGCGACAGCACCGGCGATGTTAATGGAGGTGTCAGCACTGACGATATTGTAACCCCGTTGGCTTCTACTTATTTTGAAACAGATGAATATCAAAAAGGAAATTTTCTGTCTGATATAAAAGCTTCAACTGCGTATTCCCGTCTTTATGGACTCGACGCCAATGGTAAACTGGCTTCAAAAATAGAATCGGTTACTGTCGGTGTGTTGGATAGCGGCGTTGACTCCAGAAATAACGATTTTCAAAAAACATCGGTTACAGGTTTTAATATGGATTACGGTCCATGCCGTAACGGTGATAATACGCACTGCTGGGCATACGGAAACGGTATTATGCAACTGACTATCGATAATCCTGACGGCGGGGAAGTAACATACTATATTCATAATGTTGATGAGAGTGATTACCAAGAATGGGCGGCCGGTTACAGTGATGACTATGATTGGGATGAAAATTCTGATTCTTGGCTGCCTGAAGAATTAGTATGCGTTGGTGGAAATTGTGTAAATTCCGATGTTGCACATGGCACTCATGTGGCAGGGATTATTGCGGCGGATAAGAATGATTCTCAAATGCACGGCGTTGCTTTTTCAAATGCTCAAATAATTGCCGGACGCTGGGATTTTCGTTTTCCTATGTCTATTCCTTTGTCTAAAATGGTAGATATGGGGGCGCAAGTTGTCAATATGAGTTTGGGTGTCGATTCCACAGATCTCATAAATGCCAAAACGCTGCAAGGATTATCTACGGAAAACGCCGCGGAAATTGTTGGCGGCGGGCTTGGTGATATGATTCTTGACGGTATTGATAAAGCCATTGAAAAAAATACGGTTTTGGTTATGGCTGCCGGCAATAACGGCAAAGCGCAACCGGGGATTTTAAATGGTGTCCCTCTGATGACGGACTATGCCGAACGTTTGAAAAATTTGTTTATTACGGTTGTTGCTACCGGACATGATGGAAAAATAGCTGGTTATTCAAACCGCTGCGGTGCTACAGCTGCATATTGCATAGCGGCTCCGGGCGGAGATAGCACAGGGTTTATTTGGTCTACAGTTTCAAAGGGAGATATGGTTGCCGGAATGGCTGGGACTTCAATGGCTACTCCTGTGGTTGCCGGTAGTGTGGCTTTGTTAATGGGTGCATATCCTTATCTGACTCCTCAGCAAGTGGTCGAACTTATTTTTGAAACGGCTAATAATGACGGAGTTTACGCAGATAGCGCCACTTATGGTCATGGTATGCTTGATTTGGCTGAAGCTACAAATCCTCAGGGCTATTTGGGAACAATCGGCGGAGATACCACAGATAGCGAACGTACAAATGTTGCTGCTACGTCTATTCGTGTTCCGGCGGCATTTAAGGAGGCATTAGTCAAAAATATGCCTAAAACTATGACCGTTTTCGATAAATATAATCGTCCGTTCCAGATGAAGTTGTCGGCTTTGGTCAGTACAACGCACAGCGGTGAAAAAAAGTTCAAAAATGATTTGTATAACTTTTCAAGGCATCAGCCTAAAACAACAGTAGCCACAGAGGGCTTTACATTTGGGTTTGCTCCGTCTGCTTATAACAACACTGATAGCGGCATGGGTATTATCGATATGTCTTATCAAGGCGATAATTATAAAACCTCGTTCTTCTTTGCTGAAAACAGCGAATATAGCTCCGGTGTTTATCAAAATAAAACTTTGTTTAATCCATATCTGGCAATGAACAACGTTTATGGTTTATCAAATAGTCTGCAATTTGATAAATTAGGCTTTAAATTTGATTTTATGACCGGTGAAAACGGTTTGTATGACGGCGATAAAAGTTATAATGACTATAATTTCGATAAGAAAGCATATGCTTTCAACTCGGAAGTTTCATATAAAGTTACGCCTGAGTTTGATGTGTCAGCCATGAGCGGCGTGTTGTCGGAAGATGATGCTCTGTTGGGAATGAATGGCCATGGCGCGCTGAACATTGAAAACAGCAACACTTTTTATACAGGGTTAATGTTGAATTGGAAGCCGTCTGAAAAATGGAGCTTCAGCGGTGCTTATTATCATGGATTGACAGACGGTACGAATGCTGCAGGCAGTATGATGTCGACATCACGTTTGATGAGCAACAGTTTTGCCTTGGACGGACATTATAATATGAACAAAACTGATGTCGTCGGTTTGCAGTTATCATCACCATTGCGAATTTATAACGGTCATGCTGATTTTGATATAGCAACCGGACGCGATAACTTTTCATCAACGGTATATCGTGAAAAAGTCCGCGCAAGTTTAAAACCATCGGCGCGCGAGTATAAATTTGCTCTTTATCACAATCGTGAGTTAAAAGAGGATGTTTTACTTAAAAGTGAATTTGCTCTTCGCTTAAATCCTGAGCATCAAAGTGATGCTGAAACGGATTATAGAGCAATGATTGGATTGTCCTGGGCTTTCTGATTTTTACTTTGCGGTATAAAAAATGCGGTTTTGAAGTTTTTCATGCCGCATTTTTTTATTATATTGTAGAAATTATGATGAAAGCGATTAAGATTGTCCGCGTTGACGAAAATGGCTCCACAGCTTAGAAGGCTGTGGAACAAAGAGTTTGTTTATAATTTTTATCATTAAAGTTTGTTTATACGGCGGAGTATAAAAAAACTTACTATAAGCTATAAAAAAACCTCCTTTGAAAGGAGGTTTTTTGATTGTTTGTAAACGTTTAGAAAACGTAGCGCAAACCGCCGTAAAATTCATGGTTATGAATTTGACCATCGTCAAGTTTGCCAAAATCAAAGTAACGATAACCAAGATCCAAATTCAAGCGGTTGGTCATTTTAGCAGACAAACCTGCACCGAGTGACCATGTGAAACGATCTTTTTTGTAACTGCTAGAATTTTGAATACCGCTGTTATTGTAGCTGAAGTTATATTCTAACTCTGTCCAACCAATACCGGCATTCAAGTACGGGGTGAACCATGTGTACGGAGATAAATCCCAATAAACGTTAAACATATAAGAAGTATAATCAAATTCACCGTTGCTCTTGCTGACGATATCTTCACGTCCTTCCATAGGAATTACGATTGTTTTTTTATCTTCATTGGTATCACGCCAAATATATTCGACTTCAGCGCGGAAATATTCGTAACGATAACCAAGAGCGCCGCTCAACATCAAATCTGTTCCGCCGATATCAAAACGGTTGTTGGCTTTGCTGTCATCATCAATTGTCGGATTAGCGCCGCCGCCACGTACAGCAAGATAAACACCATCACACTCGGCTTGAGCCGGAGCTGAAGCAACAATTCCCAGCGCAATTGCCGAGACCCCAATCATCATTTTTTTTAACATTCAGTTTTCCTTTGCAAGTTGTTGGACAAAAACTCTCTGCACAAAACATTACTTTATTTTGGCTACAGAATCAAGTTTTTTATATTTGAAAGCAAAAAATATTGTAAAAAACATTTTATATATGCTAGATGTATGTTTATGAATAAAGAAAATATTGAAACATATTCTTCGTCTCGAGGGGGCGGATTTCATAGCTTCGCTGTGGCCGCGCTGCCTCTTGTTCGTCATATTTTGGGGCAAAAAGGAATGGTTTCTGCCGATTTGCTTGCAATGTGGGAGCAGATTGTCGGCGAAGAAACTGCCGCTTACACATTTCCCGAAAAGCTTGATTTTCCCCGTGGACAGAAAAACAACGGTGTTTTGCGCCTGAAAGTTCCCGGAGGAGCTTTTGCCTTGGAAATCAGTCACCGTGAAAAATTTATTGTTGAAAAAATAAATGCTTATTTTGGTTACAATGCCGTTTGCAGCTTGAAAATAATTCAAGATCCGAATATGGCGGTTCAGATGATTGTCAACAGGAAAACGTCAGAAAAACAAAAAACTCTTGTAAGCGAAGAAGAACAAAACTATATTGTCGAATTAACAGATGAAATTGCTAATGCCGGATTAAAAGAAAATTTGATGAGACTCGGCAAAAGCATTTTTAATAAAAACCATAAGTGAGTTTACCGAAGTATGTTTGAAAAAATTATAAAAATAATCAGCCGCGTTTTGACCGTTGCCATTATGTTTTTATTGGCAGACAGTTTTTATTTGTCTCAAAAGGGATTTTCTTTGCAGGACGGAAAAATTGTGCTGATAAAGTCGGCTTTGGCTTCCGAGAAAAAAGAATCGGCCGTCGACACAAGAGCTTTTCAGATGGAAGCACAGCATTTTCTCGGAGATGCAAATGCACCGATAACTATTTATGAATTTTCATCTTTAGGATGTACGCATTGTGCCGATTTTCATTTGGGGATTTTGCCAAAACTGAAGGCGGATTTTATTGACAGCGGAAAGGTCAAATTGGTTTTTGCCGATTTTCCGATTGATAAAAAATCTATGCAAGCAGCTATGTTGGCTCGTTGTATGCCTAAAGGCAAGTATTTTGATTTTCTGTCGCTGCTGTTCAAAAAACAGACAACTTGGGGGCTTTCATTCAGAACAGAAAAGTTGTTGGCCGGTTATGCCGGAGGCGAGGGAGTAAGCGAAGAAGATGCTAAAACTTGCATGAATGATGATGAAGTTGCTGCCGAAATTATGTATATCAGGCAGCAGGCGATGGAAAAACTCAATATTCAGGCTACTCCGTCGTTTTTAATACGCGGTGCGGACGGCGACACATTATTGACAGGTGTGCCTGATTATCAAAAGCTTAGTGATTTATTAAACAAAAAATTGTCTGATTAATAAGTCGGTAACTTTTAAGGAGTATAAAATTTTGGCAAGCGAAAATGTTCCTGAAGATTTGCGGAAACTGGGCGAAAAAATCCATAAATTAAAGGATAAACACTCAGCCGAACGCGAAAAAAAATCTTCCGGATTTGTTTCGGCAGCCAGAATCGGAATTACAGTGGCCGCTGATTTATTAGCGGGTGTGCTGGTCGGAGCGGGAATAGGCTATGTGTTGGATTTGCTGTTTGGCAGCAAACCTTTAATGTTAGTTATATTTTTGCTGTTTGGTGGTGCGGCGGGCTTTTTAAATGTTTACCGTACTGTGAAAAATGAAGAAAGAAAATAGCCGAAGGAGTTTGTTGACGTGTCAAATCCTATGGAACAATTTAATATTAAGCCGATTGTGCCGATTAATGCCGGCGGATACGACATATCTTTTACCAATTCATCGTTATTCATGTTATTGGCTGTTTTATCGTGCACTTTGCTGTTTGGTCTGTGCCTGCGTAAACGCAGTGTTGTGCCAAATAAGGCTCAGGCTTTCGCTGAAATGATTTATGATTTTATACACGGCTTGGTTAAAGACAATGTCGGTCCCGAAGGCCTGAAATATTTTGGTTTTATTTTCTCTTTGTTTTTGTTTGTGGCTTTTGGTAACGTGTTGGGGCTTTTCCCTTATGCCTTTACGTTTACTTCACATGTGGCGGCTGTCGGAACTCTGTCTCTGACGGCATTGCTGTTTAATATGACAATCGGTATTAAAAAGAAAAAATGGGGCTATATTCGTACCATTATGCCGAAAGGCATTCCATGGGCTTTGGCTCCGTTGGTTATGCCGATTGAAACGATTTCGCTATTGTCCAAACCCTTCAGTTTGACCATCCGTTTGGTGGCAAATATGACGGTAGGGCATATTATGCTCAAGATAATAGCCGGATTTGTTGTGGCTCTGGGAGCTGCCGGACTGGTTCCGCTGCTTTTTGATGCCGGTATTATTGTTTTTGAACTGTTTATTGCATTGTTACAAGCTTTTATTTATACAGTATTGAGCTGTATATATTTGAGCGATGCGATTCACAGCCATTGATAAATATAAATTTTGGAAAGGATAAAAAATGGAACCTATGGCTTATATCGGCGCTGCTATGTGCGCATTGACCATGACAGTTGCTGCTTGGGGTGTTACTAAAGTTTGGACAACTATTATTACAACTGTTGGCCGCAATCCTCAGGTTAAAAAAGATGTTGATATTTACGGTTGGGCCGGTTTTGCGGCTGTTGAAGCTATCGCGCTTTACGCTTTGGTTATTGCTTTGGTTATGTTAACCGGCGGAAGCAACTAGTATATATTAACGAAAATAGAATAGGACGATAAATTATGCCACAGCTGAATAGTGCAACTTTTATATCGCAGATTTTTTGGCTTATAGTCAGTTTTTCGCTGATGTGGTTGATTGTCGGCCGTTTTATTGTGCCGAAAATAGGCGATGTTAAAGAACGTCGCCAACATAAAATCAATGACTATCTGGCAGCTGCCGACGAGTTCAAACAATCGGCCGAAGAGTTGGTTGCCCGTTATAATACGGCTATTGAAAAGGCGGAAAAAGCTGCCGATGAGTCATGGAAACAGGCGCGGAGCGAACTGGCAAAACAGTCCGAACAGCTGCAAAATGAAATGTCCGAACGTTTGAAAGAACGCTTGAAAAACAGTGAGGATGAATTGAATAAGAGCAAGGTTGATGTGGAAGCTCAGGTCGATGCCATAGCTGAACGTTTAGCCGTTAAAATCGCCGAAAAATTGCAATTGCCGGAAATCGGCGAAGCTCAAATTTTATCAGCAAGCAAAGAAGAAGGTGGCAAAAATGTCTGATGTTGTTACAAATAGTGCCGGAAAAGAGCTTATAGACGCAACACAAGAAGCTGTTATTGGCGCAGTGAGCAATGTGGAAAATATTTTGCAAACCAAAACCGCTGAAATTGCCGAACAACATTCCGAATTGTTTTATCAATCTCCTGAATTTTGGGTCGGAGCGGCGTTTGTTTTGGTTGTTATCGGCTTGTTTTGTCCGATTAGTAAAGTTTTACGCGGTTTGCTGACTAAAAAAATCGATGGAATCGTTCAGCAAATTCAGTCTGCTTCAGATTTGCGGGATGAGGCCAGACGTTTGTTGGCTGATTATGAGCAACGTATGGATGGCATAAAGAGCAGTTCTGATGAAATTGTTAGAAAAGCTGATAAAGAAGCGGCTGCTTTTCGTGAAAGAGAAGTTAAAAAACTTGAAAGTGAGTTGGCTGCTCAGGAAAAATATACAAACGAAATGATAAATGCTTTTCGTGAAAAGGCAGTATCTGAGTCTGAAAAACTTGTTGCCGCCCGTACAGCAGATATTTTACAAAAAGCAGTAAGCTCCAATTTAACAGATGAAGGAAAATCTGCGTTGATTGATGCTTCAATTAATAGAATTTTGTCTCTAAAATAAGGTGTCAAAACCGAGTTTTTTCAATCCCAGTAATATGGAATACACGTCATAAAAAGCGTTATGCTCATCTAAATTCAGGTGAGCTATTTCTTTATCCAAATTTAAGAGTTTTCCTATTTGTCCCGATGATTGTTTGGCAATATTCAAACCTAATTGCTTGTATTTTTCTTTAAACCATGGGGCAATATTGCGGTAGTCCGGTGTTTTGGTGTAATTAAAGTTCCATAAGTCAAGGTTGTTTTGAATAACAAGTTCATCGCCTTTTTCTTGTCCCCAAGCGTGAGAATAGCAAGGGAGGTTGTCTGCAAAATGCAGAAAACGCCCATAGGCGGTTAAAAAGTCGGTTCCTTCATTATCAAGCAGCTCATCCGTTATGCCGGTTAAGTCGGTAAAATATTGAGTTAAAGTCGGTTTGAAACGAGGTTTTATGTAATAGTTGAATTCTTCTGCAACGCTTAAGTCATCAAGATTTATTTTTAGCGCGGCAATTTGCACTATTTCGGCTTTTTTTCTTTGCTCATCATCAGCCGGTAAGTCGATAAAACCTTTCCATGACGCGTATTCCGTATCGTATATAATAAATTGCTGCATTGTTTTACTCTTTTCCATGACGGTTACGGCAGGCTTTGTAAGTGCCTAAAATATGGATTTCATCTGCAAAAAAGTGTAGTTCGTCAAAAGCGTTTTGAAAAGCTTTTCTTGCGGGATGAGATTCTATTTCAATATAAAAACGTGCGGAAACAAATTGTCCGTCGGCATGATAACTTTCCAGTTTGTCAAGGTTTATTCCGTTAGTAGCAAAGCCCCCAAGCGCTTTATATAAAGCGGCTGGAATAGATTTTACTTTGAATATGCACGATGTGATAAATAATGAACCGTCATCTTCAGGAACAACTGCGTTAGGCGCCATTATTAAAAATCGGGTTGTGTTGCTGCCGGAATTTTCGATATTTGAGGCCAAAATTTTTAAACCGTAAATTTCAGCGGCTAGTTTTGAAGCAATGGCAGCTTTGGTTTTATCATTAAAAGCAAGAATATCTTGACAGGATTTTGCCGTATCAATACGTGCAATAGGCTGTATTTTGTTTTTTTTAAGAAAATTTGAACATTGACTTAGTGCCTGAGGGTGTGATGAAGCTGAAGTTATATCTTCAAGCTTGGCAGCGGGCAGTCCCAATAATTGATGTTCAACACGCAGAAAATATTCTCCGATAATCGTCAATCCGGTTTTCGGCAACAGAAAGTGCACATCGGCAACTCGACCTGCATTTGAATTTTCAACTGGAATTAATGCATAATCGGCTTTGCCGTTCTGTACAGTATCCATTGCCTGTTCAAAAGTTTCGCATGAGAGATATTCGGCATTGGGAAAAAGTTCTTTTGATGCAATATGAGAATAAGCGCCTGCCACGCCCTGATAAGTTATTTTCATGATTCCTCCAAATGCTGCAAGTCTATACGCAGTGTCCGAATTTGTCAAACGAATCGTTTTTGCGGATTTAATGCCGTAATAGTCTGTTGATGCTCTTATTTTTTTGCTTGAACAATCGGTGTAAGTGTTATAGATTGAGCCCGAATTAAGTCTGAAAACCATGTCTTTCAGATGTGGTTTTTGTTTCAACCTTATGCTAATAGGAGCAAAGATAAACCATGAGTAAATGGGTATATACATTTGGAAACGGCAAAGCAGAAGGCGATGCCTCCATGCGTAATCTCCTTGGCGGTAAGGGCGCTAACCTTGCTGAAATGAACAAGGTTGGTTTGCCAGTACCTCCTGGATTTACCGTTACAACTGAAGTTTGTACATATTATTACAACAACAATCACACCTATCCGGCTGACTTGAAAGAACAAGTTAAAGAAGCTGTTGCAGGTGTTGAAAAGATTATGGGCAAAAAGTTTGCTGATGCAAATAATCCGTTGCTGTTTTCTGTTCGTTCCGGTGCAAGAGTTTCAATGCCGGGTATGATGGATACCGTTTTGAACTTGGGCTTGAATGATGAAACAGTTAAAGCTTTAGCTAAAGCTTCGGGTTCTGAGCGTTTTGCTTACGACTCCTATCGTCGTTTCCTTCAAATGTTCTCTGACGTAGTTTTGGGCGCCGATTTGGACCTTTACGAAGAAGCTTTGGAAAATATGAAAAAATCTAAAGGTTACAAATCTGATACAGATTTGACAGCTGATGATTTGAAAGAATTGGTTAAAGAATATAAAGAAATCGGTCAGAAAATCGGTAAAGTCGTTCCTCAGGATCCTTGGGATCAATTGTGGGCAGGTATCGGCGCCGTATTCGGTTCTTGGATGGTTGACCGTGCTATTACCTATCGTAAACTGAATAATATTCCAGGCGATTGGGGTACAGCTGTTAACGTTCAAACCATGGTATTCGGTAATGCCGGTGATGACTGTGCTACCGGTGTTTGCTTCTCTCGTGACCCTGCTACCGGTGAAAATGTTTACTACGGTGAATATTTGGTAAATGCTCAGGGTGAAGACGTTGTTGCCGGTATTCGTACTCCTCAACCGATGGCTTCAAAAGGCGACGGTACTTCTTTGGAAGAAAAATGGCCTCACCTTTATAAAGAATTGGTTGATGTTCGCAACAATTTGGAAGCTCACTACAAAGATATGCAGGATATGGAATTCACCATTGAACACGGTAAATTGTGGATGTTGCAATGCCGCAACGGTAAACGTACCGCTCAGGCTGCTGTTCGCATGGCTGTTGAAATGGTTGAAGAAGGCTTGTTGAATAAAGAAGAAGCTATCATGCGCGTTGGCGCTGATCAATTGGATCAGTTGTTGCACCCGATGCTTGATCCTAAAGCTAAGAAAAATGTTATTGCCGTTGGTTTGCCTGCATCTCCGGGTGCTGCCGTAGGTCGTGCCGTTTTCTGTGCCGAAGATGCTGAAGCTTGGGCTGCCAAAGGTGAAAAAGTTATTTTGATTCGTAATGAAACTTCTCCTGAAGATATTGGCGGTATGCATGCTTCTCAAGGCGTTATTACTGCTCGCGGCGGTATGACATCACACGCAGCTGTAGTTGCCCGCGGTATGGGTACTCCTTGCGTTTCTGGTTCGCACGATATCATTATCAGCTACAAAGATAAAACTATGACAACAAAATCAGGCGCTGTTGTTAAAGAAGGCGACTGGGTATCTTTGGACGGCGGTAAAGGTCAGATTATCGAAGGTCAGGTTCCAACAGTTAAAGCCGATACAAACAGCGGTAACTTTGGTAAATTGATGGGCTGGGTTGACGAAATCCGCACTATGGAAGTTCGTGCTAACGCAGAAACTCCGAAAGACGCTCAAACAGCTCGTGATTTCGGTGCTCAGGGTATTGGTTTGGCTCGTACAGAACACATGTTCTTTGACGCTGAACGTATTCCAGATATGCGCGCTATGATTTTGTCTGACAATGAAGAAGGCCGCCGCGCCGCTTTGGCTCGTTTGTTGCCTTACCAGAAACAAGATTTCAAAGATTTGTTCAAAATCATGGAAGGTATGCCGGTTGTTATTCGTTTGTTGGATCCTCCGCTTCATGAATTCTTGCCTCATACAGATGCAGAAATGCAGGAATTGGCCGACAAAATGGGTATGACTTTGCAACAAGTTAAAAACCGTGCAGATTCATTGCATGAAGCTAACCCGATGTTGGGTCACCGCGGTTGCCGTTTGCCGATTACTTATCCTGAAATCTGCGAAATGCAAACACGTGCCATCATTGAAGCTGCTCTTGAATGCGCTGATGCCGGTATCAAAGTTGTACCTGAAATCGAAGTTCCTTTGACAGGTTCAAAGAAAGAACTCGATATTGTTAAAAACATTATTGATACAACCGCTGAGAAAGTTTTTGCCGAAAAAGGTAAAAAGATTAAATATGAAGTTGGTTCAATGATTGAATTGCCTCGTGCAGCCCTGAAAGCTGATGAATTGGCTCAATCTGCTGAATTCTTCGGATTTGGTACAAACGACTTGACACAAACAACTTTGGGTATGAGCCGTGACGATACAGGCGCTATTTTGGACGAATACCGCGCTCGTGGCGTTTATGTTGCCGATCCGTTTGCTTCAATTGATGTCGAAGGCGTTGGTTGCTTGGTTAAAATGGCTTGTGAGAAAGCCCGCTCTTCAAATCCGGCTATTTGGCTCGGTGTTTGCGGTGAGCATGGTGGCGATCCTGCATCTATTGATTTCTTCCAAACTTGTGGCATGAACTATGTTTCTTGCTCTCCGTTCCGTGTTCCGGTAGCTCGTTTGGCTGCTGCTCAGGCTGCGGTTCGTCATAAAAATGACAAAAAAGAAGAAAATCATAGCTGCTGCTGCAAAAAAGCTTGCTAAGCAATGATAAGCGACTCATAATTTTTGAGTTAAAAATCACAAAAAAGGAAAAGCAGAAAATGCTTTTCCTTTTTTTGTACATAAATAAAAATAGAAAAAATATTGACAAAAAATGCCAAGAGAGTAAAATTACAAATGTTTTTGAATTATTAGTGATGATTATTAATCTTTAAAAAAAAAGTATTTATGAATTTAAAATTGTTTAGATCTCTGTATGCATCAACGTTTGTAACAGAGCCGCTGTTGGACCGCTTTTGGTCTGAAGCGATGTACGATCTGGAAGGTTCTTTTCAGACTTGGGTTAAAACACGTGAGTCTCTTGAGGAAAATGCTTTGTCACAACGTAAAATGTTGGAAACGTACTTTTCTCAAATGTTTCCTTCCTCAGTGGAAGAAGCAGCGGCAATCGGCGATTGTTTGCCTGAAGATTTGACCAGCCTTTTACATGATTATCCATTATTGATAAAAGGAAATGAGGGAAAGCTGGCATTGTTGCTGCAGGCTCTGCCGAAGAATGACAAAACGCAGATTTTAGCTTCATTTTTGGAGTAAGTGCGAATGCAAACTGAGTTCAGAAATGTGATAAAAGCATTTCTGGACTCTCAGAGAGTAAGCGGCTTCAACTTTTAAACCGCTTTGTGTAAAACATTAATTGATAAACTGTCTATTTGATGCAGTATCTAAATGTTAAACATTAAAAATAAATTATTATGATGAATTTTCAAGATTTTGAACTTTTGTACGGTAGTGCGCAAAAGATTCGCCGAATTGCAGAAACAGACGCTGTGACGACATCTGCGAGTATTTCAATCCGTCAGGCTGCCGAAGCTCAGATGGAGTTGTTGAAGAAACAGTTTAAAACTGACTTTCCGAAAACAATGGGAGAAGCTGTTCAGCGTCCGGACTTTGATGCTACTCAGTTCTTTGACATGCTGCAGAAGTGGCCGGAACTGATCGTCGACCGAAAAGAGATTAAGGCTGTAGTCGAGAATCTGATTGCCCATGGTTATGAGATTCCTGAATCGGGAAAAAGACTCGTACTCGGCTTTGCACTGAACCCAGAGTAGAATTGTTCTGAAATGTCTTAAAAAAAAAGAGAGGTTTTCCTCTCTTTTTTTGTTTTCTCCGCTATGTTTTATTCTTATGGCAAAAAGTTTTATTTTTTTTGTTTTTTTGTCATTTTGTTATTGAAAAATAAAATTTATTGCTTAAATTAGCAATTGTGTATTGACGAATATAAAAACCATATATGGAGAAATAAAATGAAAAAACTTTTAGGTTTGTTTTGTGTAGTTGCTTTGTTGTCAGCTTGCTCGACAACCAGCGAATTGTTCGGTGGCAGCGAATGCGATTCAAGAGAAGCACGCAATTTCATGGCTAATGCTGAAGACAGAGTATTCTTTGCTTTCGATAGTTCTGCTTTGAGCGACAATGCGAAAGAAGCTCTTGATACTCAAGTTAAATGGCTCAAAAAACATGACAATGTAGATGTTGTTGTTCAAGGTTATTGCGATGAACGCGGTACTAGAGAATACAACTTGGCTTTGGGTGAACGCCGTGCCAATGCAGTTAAAAACTATTTGGTTTCTCAAGGTGTAGCTGCTGACAGAGTTTCTACCATTTCTTATGGTAAAGAAAGACCGGCTGTATCTGGCAGCAATGAAGCTGCTTGGGCTCAGAACCGTCGTGCTGTAACAGTTGTTAAAACTGCTAACTAATAACAGCTGACACAAGTCTTTGAAGAGGTATCTTTTGGGATACCTCTTTTTTTATCTTGAGATATTAATTTTTTTGCCATATCTTAAAGAAAAAATTTAGGAATTGAAAATGAAAAAATATTGTTCTTTGACTTTTGCGGCAGCATTGCTTACCGCTACGCCTGTTTGGGCACAAGATGCCACAGTTATTCAACAAGAATTGGATGATATGCGCGAAGACATAAAGATTTTACAGCGCCGTATTTATTCCGCTAATGATGAGGGCGATTTTGTGGTTCAGCTCGGAAGGCTGGACGAGCAGGTACGTGCAACAAGCGGAAAACTTGATGAGTTGGAATATAAAATTAAACAACTTGAAGAAAAAATTAACTTAGTTAACAAAGATATTGATGTGCGTATTAAATTGTTGGAAGGCAAAAAAATAAGCGCGGCAGACACATTGGCCGTTGCGGATAACAGTCCTAAATTTGCGGCTCCGGTTGCTTCGGGAGCTGCTCAGTCGCTGGTAGGCGCTTCTATCAGCAAAGAAGACAGTTTGCAGCCCGTAAAAGGCTCAACGGCTCCTGAAATATATCAATCCGGACTTGAGGCGTTAAAAGCAAGTGAATATGAAAAAGCGGAAAAGGCTTTTACTAAGTTTTTAACGAAGTTTCAGACAGATAAATTGGCAGGCAATGCACAATATTGGCTTGGTGAAACATTTTATGCCCGCAAAGAATATGATAAGGCAGCCGTTGCTTTTGCCAAAGGGTATCAGCAATATCACAGCAATGCAAAAGCTGCGGACAGTTTGCTGAAACTGGGTATGTCTATGCAGGGGCTTAAAAAAACAAAAGAAGCTTGCGCTGCTTTTACAAGTTTATCTAAAGAGTTTCCAAAAGCTGCAAAAAATTTGAAAGACAAGGCTTCGGCTGAGGCTAAAAAGTTGAAATGTAAAAAATAATGTCTGATTTGCAACAACGTTTTAACTTGAATTTAAAACGGATTATATCTGAGCAGAATTTGAACTTGACCAAAATTGCCGTAGCTGTTTCGGGAGGTGCCGACTCTTTGGCTTTGGCTTTTTTGCTTAACGCTTTTGCCAAAGAAAATAATATTGCTGTAACAGCATTGACGGTAAATCACAATTTGCGTCCGGAAGCAAAAGAAGAAGCGGATTATGTCGCAGAATTAATGGCGAAAAATAATATTCCGCATTTTACGTTGGAATGGAAGCATCCGCCTTTGGATAAAGGAATAGAAACCAAAGCCCGCAAGGCAAGGTATGATCTTTTATTTGGCTGGTGCAGGGAAAAGCAATATCAAATATTGGCAACTGCACATCATCTGCGGGATCAGGCTGAAACTTTTTTGATGAGATTGCAAAGAGGAAGCGGCGTTGACGGATTGGCGGCAATAGAAGAGGGAAGTCATCGGGAAAACGTTGTTTTACTGCGTCCTTTATTGGCTTTTTCTCCCGATGAATTGAAAGCGTTTTTAATTGAAAAAGGGATTGTTTGGAAAGAAGATGCCTCAAATAGCTGTGATGATTTTTTGCGTGTCAGAGTACGTAAGGCTTTGCCTTTTCTTGAACAAAATCTCGGTTTAACACTGAAAAAAATGGCTGCTGCAGCGGCAGCATTGTCTAAAGTGCGGAATTATTTTTTTAAAGAAACAGACAAATTTATTACTACGTCTTGTACAATGTGGTATGGGCAGGGATGGAGTTTTGCCCGCAAGCAGTTTAATACTCAGCCGGATGAAATAAAATATCGTGTTTTGGGACGCTTAATCAAAGAAATCGGCGGTAATGAATATATGCCGGAATATGTTTCATTATTGAGATTGCAGCAGCAATTGGATAGTGATGGGTTTAAGGGCTGTACGTTAGGCGGCTGTGAAATATTGTTTTTTCAAAATAAGGTTTGGATTATAAAAGAATGTAAAAATACAAAAATATTATCTAAACAGCAATGGAAAGAGTGTGCCGAAAAACTTGTTCCAAAGCTGAAAAATGAACTTCCTTACAAACTGCGCCAAATTATATATGATAAAAACAGTAAAGCGGTTGAGTTTGAAAAATAAAAAAACTATATTATCAGAAATTGAATTTGAATAAGGAATAAAGAACAATGAGAACGGGAAAAAGCATATTGTTTTGGGTGGCCGCAATTTTGGCTATGACTATAATAAGCAATATATTTAACCTTGGTAATAAACGCTCTTCAATGTCCAACACATTGGCTTTTTCTGATTTTATGAATCAGGTTGAAGCCAAAAATGTTGAATCCGTATCTATTTCGGGACCGGATATTAATGGTGTAATGACAAACGGAGCGAGATTTTATACTTATGCTCCGAACGATCCTACCATGTTCGAAACTCTGCGTAAGGCTGGTATCAGAGTTGAAGCCAAACCGCAAGATAACACAGCCGATACGTTTTGGGGCGTGTTCGTATCATGGTTCCCGATGATTTTGCTCATAGGTGTTTGGGTGTTTTTTATGCGGCAGGCCAATGCCGGAAACAGTAAGGCTATGAGCTTTGGAAAATCGCGGGCCCGTTTGATTGAAAATACAAAAAAAGTGACGTTTTCCGATGTCGCCGGTTGTGATGAATCTAAACAGGATCTGGAAGAAGTTATTGACTTTTTGAAAGATCCTGAAAAATTTCAGCGTTTAGGCGGAAAAATTCCGAAAGGCGTGTTGTTGGTCGGACCTCCGGGAACGGGTAAAACTTTGCTGGCTAAGGCTGTTGCCGGTGAGGCAGATGTGCCTTTCTTTTCAATTTCGGGTTCCGATTTTGTGGAAATGTTTGTCGGTGTCGGTGCTTCTCGTGTGCGTGATATGTTTGCACAGGCTAAGAAAAATGCGCCTTGCCTTCTGTTTATTGATGAAATTGATGCCGTCGGCCGACACCGCGGAGCCGGTCTTGGCGGCGGAAATGATGAGCGTGAACAAACATTAAACCAATTGCTGGTTGAAATGGATGGTTTTGACGAAAATGAAAATGTTATTTTGATTGCCGCGACAAACCGTCCTGACGTTTTGGATCCGGCTTTGCTGCGTCCGGGGCGTTTTGACCGTCAGGTTGTTGTAACCAATCCTGATTTGAAAGGGCGTGAGGAAATCTTAAAAGTTCACGTCAAAAAAGTGCCTTTGGCAAAAGATGTCAATTTGGCGGTTATTGCCCGTGGCACTCCAGGTTTTTCAGGAGCTGATTTGGCAAATTTGGTTAATGAGGCCGCTTTGCTGGCAGCGCGTAAAAATAAACGCAAAGTGACATCAAAAGATTTTGATGACGCTAAAGACAAAGTTATGATGGGAAATGAACGTAAATCAATGGCTATGGATGAACAGGAAAAGCTGTTGACTGCATATCATGAAGCCGGACATGCTATTTGTTCGTTGAATGTGCCTGAAACCGATCCCATCCACAAAGCAACGATTATTCCGCGGGGCAGAGCTTTGGGAATGGTTCAGCAATTGCCCGAAAAAGACCAGTATTCATATTCAAGGGCAAAAATGCTGTCGCGTTTGGTTATTACTATGGGCGGTCGTGCCGCAGAAGAAATTAAATTCGGTTATGACAAAGTGACAAGCGGTGCGTCTTCAGATATTGCCGCAGCTACAAAATTAGCCCGCGCGATGGTAACAGAATGGGGAATGAGCGACAAACTAGGACCTGTGCTGTATGTTGATAATTCTGAAGAAGTCTTTTTGGGAAAAGCGGTTACTCAAAATAAAAATATGAGTGAGGAAACGGCTCAGATTATTGATGCAGAAATTAAACGTTTGGTTTGTGACGGACATGAAGCGGCGTTAAAAATTTTGCAGGAAAAGAAAGACGATTGGGAACGTTTGGCGCAGGCTTTGTTGGAATATGAAACCCTGAGCGGTGAAGAAATTAAAGCTTTACTGCGCGGAGAAACTATTTCAAAAATGTCGGAAACACCCGTTCCGGAAGAACTTAAAACCAAAAGTTCAATACCGGAAGCCTGATAACGCGAATTATCTGATTAAAAGCCTCCTTTGGAGGCTTTTAGTTTATAAAAACTGTGATTGATATTCTTTTTGAAAGTTTATATAGTAATAAACAAAAAATATCGGAATATAACGGGAGGAAAAAATGGCCGGTAAATTATTTGGAACTGATGGTGTGCGCGGTGTGGCAAATTTTTATCCGATGACTGCTGATTTTGCTACTAAATTAGGTATGGCTTGCGGTGCGGAGCTTTGTCAGGTGTATCGCAAAGTTGCCATTGCCAGAGATACGCGTATTTCCGGTGAGATGTTGCAATCGGCTTTAGCCGCAGGTTTTTTATCTGCTGGAGTAGATGTTGTTTTGTTGGGAGTTTTGCCAACTCCGGCATTAACTTCCGTTACGGCAGATTTAGATGTTGATATGTCTGTTATGATCACCGCTTCACACAATCCCTATTATGATAACGGTATAAAATTAATCACTTCCAACGGTGACAAATTTGATGACGATACAACTTCAAAATTGGAGGCTTTAGTTGCTGAAAATAAATTTGATTTAAGCAGCGAAAAACTCGGACGTATTATTTATAATAACGAAGCTTTAGTTATGTATCTTGAAAAAGCCAAAAGTTTTATTAGCTCTTCTAAACCTTTAGCCGGAACAAGAATTGTTTTGGATTGCGCTAACGGTTCTTTTTCGGGAATTATGCCTCAGGTATTTAAAGATTTGGGCGCAGGTGTTATTAGTCTGGGAAATGAACCTGATGGTTATAATATTAATCGGGATTGCGGTTCTCAGCATCCGGAAAAATTGTATGAAACAGTAAAAGGTGCGCATGCGGGGATAGGAATTGCCGTTGATGGTGATGGTGACAGACTTTTGGTTTGTGATGATGAAGGACACAAAATTCCTGCTGAGCAGTTGATAGCGTTTTTAGCCAAATATCTGAAAGATGAGGGAAAATATCGCGGCAATGCCGTTGTTTCGACAATTATTTCCAACACAGCAATGGAACGTTATATTCGAAATTTGGGGTTTGAATATTACAGCACAAAAGTCGGCGAACGCGCGATTATTGCTAAAATGCAGGAATTAGGCTGCAGTGTGGGAGGCGAAGAATCCGGACATATGGTGGTTGCAGATTATTCCAAAAGCGGCGATGGTATGGTAAATGCCCTGCTTTTATGTTTGGCGTGGGCGGCAAGCGGCAAAAGAATGAGCGAAATTTTTCCGTTGTTCAAATTTGATCCCTATGTGTTTGTCAGTGTTCCGCTGAAAGACAGAGCGATGGTTGCCGAAGCCGCTGCTTCTGAAAAAGTAAAAGCGGCTGTGTCTGAGGCGGAAAATATAATGTCGGGAAAAGGACGCGTGGTTTTGCACCCATCCGGAACAGAACCTAAATTGCGGGTTTGGGTTTCGGGAAGCGATGAAACTCTGGTTAAAAAGTCAGCAGATATGATTATTGCTGAAATTAATAAGTTGCAGGAGGAATAATGATTAAAGGTATTATCAGTTTATTTACAACCGGAATGATTTTGAATCCGATGATTTTGCTGGGAATAGCCAGCGGTATGTTTTTATCATATCGTTTTGACAGCGATATCGAAAAACTTATAGATATTTTCAGCGGTTATGATACTTATTTGGTGGCGGTATCCATAGCTTTTGTGTATACATTTGCCTTTAATCAAGTTTATAAAGGATATAGCAGCACTGTCGATTGGGATGAAACTTTCAAGCGTTTTATCGGAAACAGTCTGAAAATTGTTTTAAGTACCATAATGTCGGTTATCTTTTTTGCAACATTGATTTTCTAAAGGGTTATGGAGAAAGCATTTGACATCAAGCGCGGTCTTGAAATTCTGGAGCAAAATATAAAAATTGCTCCGGAAAAGCCCGGTGTTTATCGAATGCTTGATGAAAATGAAAAAGTTTTATATGTCGGCAAAGCAAAAAACATAAAAAAAAGAATTGTAGCTTATTCGCATATTTCAAAATTGCCTGTCCGCCTGCAGAGAATGGTTGCACAAATCCGGCGGATGGAGTTTATTGTTGTTGAAAGCGAAGCCAAAGCTTTATTGCTTGAAAATGAGCTGATTAAAAAGCTTGAGCCAAAATATAATATTCTGTTGAAAGACGATAAAACTTTTCCTTATTTGAGCCTTAATCTCAATGATGAATTTCCAATGCTGAAAAAATATCGCGGAGCGAAAAAAAACGGCTATAAATATTTTGGACCCTTTGCCAATGTTTTGGCGGTTAACAATGTGTTGGATCTATTGCAAAAAGCTTTTTTGCTGCGGACATGCAATGACAGCAGTTTTAAAAATCGAGACAGACCGTGTTTGATGTATCAAATCAAACGCTGTTCTGCGCCTTGCGTCGGAAAGATTTCGAAGGAAGATTATAGGTCGCTTGTACAGGAAGCCGTCGATTTTTTAGAAGGTAAAAATACGCGTTTTCAGGAAGAAATGTCTGAAAAAATGCAACAGGCGAGTGATAATTGCGATTTTGAAACGGCAATTGTTTATCGTGACAGAATCAGAGCATTAACCAGTGTTCAGCAAGGAAAGTCAGTAGAATACGGAGATATTAAATCCGCTGACGTTGTTGGTATTTATGCCGCGCATAATCGTTGCTGTATTCAAATATTTTTTATCAGAGCCGGTCAAAATTGCGGCAATATAGCCTTTTTTCCAAAGCAAACGGAAGATGTTGAAACAACAGAAATTCTGGAAGCTTTTTTAAGCAGTTTTTATGCAACACACCAGCTGCCGGATGAAATTATAGTATCCGAAGAGCCGCAAAACAAAGAATTTCTGGAAGAAGCTTTCAATGTGCGGATTAATTTGTATCAAAGAGGCGTTAAGGCAAAAATTGCTGCTAATACGGCTACTAATGCCAAAGAGGCGCTGGAACGTAAAATTGCGCTGGAAACGTCGGTTTTGAATAATTTGAAAGAAATGCAGCAAGTATTTAATCTGCCGCGTATTCCGCAGAGAATAGAAGTTTATGACAATTCGCATATTCAGGGAAGCTATGCCGTTGGTGCAATGATTGTCGCAACGCCTGATGGTTTTGATAAGAAATCTTACCGTACTTTCAATATCAAAAATAGCGAAATTACCAATGATGATTTTGCGATGATGAAAGAGGTTTTGAGCAGGCGTTTTTCTCATATGGCTCCGAATAATAAACCCGATGTGATTTTATTGGATGGCGGATTGGGGCAGCTGCACGCCGTGCATGAAAGCCTTAAAGATTATGATTTGTCGGATATAGCGGTTATTGCTATTTCAAAAGGACCGGAACGCAATGCGGGAAAAGAATTTTATCATCAAATCGGGCGTGAAAGTTTTGCTTTGCCGTTTGCATCGCCTTTAGCTTTTTATATGCAGAATATTCGTGATGAAGCACATCGGTTTGCTATCGGAACTCACCGTAAAAAACGGGCTAAGTCCATGTTTGCGTCGGAGTTGGATGAGATTGACGGAATCGGGCGCGACCGAAAGAAAAAACTGCTTAATTTGTTTGGTTCGGTTGAGGGAATAAAGCAGGCAAGTTTATCTGAATTGCAAAAAACAGAAGGAATAAGCAAAAAAACGGCGGAAAAGATATTTAATTACTTTCATAAATAAAATTTATGAAATATTATAATTTTAAATATAAATTTATATAAAATTAACAGATAGGTGCACAATTATGTATAATCTTCCAAATATTTTGACAATTTCCAGAATTGTCGTCATACCGGTCATTTTTATGGCCATTTATATTCATTCGGCTTTGTGGTCTATTTTGGCGGGCGCTTTGTTCGTTATGGCTTCGATAACCGATTATCTCGACGGATATTTTGCCCGTTCCCGCAATCAAAATTCCGTTCTCGGACGTTTGCTTGATCCGATTGCCGATAAATTGCTGGTGGTTTCGGCTTTGCTCATTATCGTCGCAAACCGTATGGTTAATCCGATAACTTATGTTCCCGTCATTATCATTATGTGCCGTGAGGTTTTGGTTTCGGGATTGCGTGAGTTTTTGGCAGAATTCAGAGTCGGAATGCCGGTAACTCGTTTGGCTAAATGGAAAACCGCTTTTCAAATGACGGCAATTGCCATGATTTTATTAAAGCGTCTGTATATAATCGGACCGTCTGTCGGCGTATTGGGCGAATGGTTGCTGTGGATTGCCGGAATTTTGACTTTTGTAACAGGGTATCAATATTTCGAAAAATGCCTTGATTATATTTATACAGTTGAAAACAACAAAAAAAATCCGGTTAAAGCTGTTGAGCAGGAAGTTAAAAAAATAGCGGTGAAAGTTAAAAATGTTGTTTCAGAAAAAGTAAAACAGCAATCTGGACGCAGACGCGGACGCAAACCTATGGTTTCTGCTGCGGCACCAACAGAAAATGCCCAAAAAACACGCGGTCGCCGAAAAAATAATTTGAAAAAAAATATTTCTCCGAAAATTGTCGGACGACATGTAGGCCGTCCGCCGAAAAATCGGACCGCTGCATCGGAAAATACAATACAATCTTCGCAGAATAAGGCTTCGGATACAAATTCTGAAAAATAACGGGGCTTGTTATGATTGGCAAAAAAGTTCATTTACTGGTTGTTGATGATGATACCAGACTGCGTTCTCTCTTAACCCGTTTTTTAAGAGAGAACGGCTTTTTTGTTTCTGCGGCCAAAGGCGCTTCTGAAGCAAGGAATATGCTGAAGGAGTATAAATTTGACCTTTTGATTGTTGATATTATGATGCCGGAAGAAAGCGGACTTGAGTTTTTGGAAAAACTACGCCATGAAGACAGCGTTCCGGTTATTCTGCTAACGGCAATGGGTGAAACCGGTGACAGAATTGCCGGTTTGGAATGTGGAGCAGATGATTATTTGTCCAAACCTTTTGAGCCCAAAGAATTGGTTTTGCGTATAAAAAATATTCTGAAACGTGCACCTTCGGAAGAGGAAAAAACAAAATCTGTACTCAATTTGGGTTTGTGCTGTTATGATTTGGATAAAAAAGAATTAACCGATAAAAAAGGACAAATTATTCATATTACACCGGTTGAACAAGCTATGCTTTCTATGCTGGGGCAAAAATCAGGGCAGATCTTCAGCCGCGACAGATTGGCCGAATTGCTCGGAGCCGGACAGGGACCGCGTTCGATTGACGTGCAAGTAACGCGGCTGCGTAAAAAAATAGAAAAAGATTCTAAAAATCCCCGTTACCTTCAAACTGTTAGAGGTAAAGGGTATATGTTGCTTACTGAATGAAAGAGGAATAACCATGCATTTGACTTTTCCGAAAAAAATTGACAACCTTTTAACTTATGTGCGTGTTAAATATATGCCTAAAACATTGTTTTTCAGAACAATGCTGTTGATATTTATTCCGCTTATTGTCGTACAGGTTGTATCTGTTGTAGCTTTTTTTGACGGTTCTTGGGGACGCGTCGGCCGCAGATTGTCTTCAAATTTAACCTCCAATATGGCATTTACGATGCAGCTGGCTGAAGAAGCTCCCGATAAATTGGAAGATATTCAGCTCTTGGCTCTGAAAAATTATGATTTGGGAGTTAAATATTATAATAATGAGCAAAAACATGAGGTTATACGTAAAGTTCGCCGCAGTAATAAGATGATTACGGGATTTTTGGAAGAATCGCTGAAAAGAGAGTTTCCTGAAGATATTACCAGTATATATCTCAAGGGACAGGATTTGGTTGTATTTGTCGAAACTCCTAATGGTTTATATCAGTTTATGACTAATTCCAAAAATATCTTTTCAACATCTATTTTTGGATTTGTTGCTTGGATGATCGGCACTTCTTTGCTGCTTTTTGTCGTTGCAGTCGGTTTTTTGCGTATTCAGGTCAGATCTATTGCTGATTTAGCTGAAGTTGCGGAAGATTTTGGTAAAGGAATTGATAATAAAAAATTCAAACCTTATGGTTCGTCTGAAGTTCGTAAAGCCGGAATAGCTTTTATTAAAATGAAAGAGCGTATTCAACGTCAAATCAGCGAAAGAACCAGAATGCTGGCAGGCGTTTCTCATGATTTGAGAACACCTTTGACCAGAATGCGCCTGCAATTAGCTTTGCTGCCTGATGATAAGAAAAATCAAGGGATAGATAAAGAGGAATTTTTGCAAGATGTTTCCGAAATGGAAAAAATGCTTGAAGGTTATTTGTCATTTGTAAGTGGTGAAGGCGGTGAGCAACCGACGTTTGTGGATTTGAACGAATTAATTTTGAGTATTATCAATAAATTTAGAACCACCAAGAAGGCGTTGGTTCGCTATTCCACTAATGATCAAGTCAGCGCTATTCAAGGACGCGAGCAAGCATTGAAACGCGCATTGGGCAATGTTATCGGAAACGCTTTTAACTATGGTAAAACTATTGCAGTTAATTTGGAAAGTGTTGGAAACAAAGTCGAAGTTACGGTAGATGACGATGGTCCCGGAATTCCGGCTGACAAACGGGAAGATGTGTTTAAGGCATTTTATCGTTTGGATGATTCCCGTAATAAGGAAACAGGAGGCGTTGGTTTGGGGTTGTCAATTGCAAAAGATATTGTAACCTCGCACGGCGGAAAAATAGAACTTCAAGATTCACCGATGGGAGGCTTGAGGGTACTCATTAGTATTCCCTTATAACTCGCATATTCGAAAGTATATTTTTCATTAATCTTTGATATGAAAATTAATTATTTTAAGGCAAACTTTTTAAGTTGAGGAAAAAATGGCAGAAGAAAAAGATTTTGGGATTAATCTGAATACACCTTTGAATGGTTCGGATGATGAACTGGAAAATATTAATTTTGATGATGTAAAAGACACAGGGCTGGATGATTTTCTTAATGATGTCAGTATGGAAAATCAGGAGATGGCTTTTACTAATGCAAAAAATAGTGTTCAATCGAACAAAAATGATGAAAAAGATGATGAAATATCCAAGCTGAGTTCTGCAACTTCTGCCGATTTTGCAAATTTTGATATTGATGATTTTGATGCTGCCTTAAATTCATATCAAGCAGCCCGCGCAGGTAAATTGCCTCGTAATGCTCCGCAAACTCAAGCTAAAACAGAAAATTCTAAAAACGTTTTGGAAAATAAATCGCCGTTTCAGTCAAAAGGTGAGCCTGTTGTCAAGCCGGAAAATTTGAAAAATGAAAAAGCGGATTTATCATTACCAAATGATGATATTTCGGTTTCGAATGTTCCTGAAAAAAAATACAGTGCTGAAAAAAATGTACCGCAAACGGCGGAGCAAAATGCTTCTTTTAAACCAGCGACTATTGATGAAAGCGGTTTTAGAGAAAATAGTGAAGAAAAACAGCAGGAATTGCTAAACTGGTATATGGGAGAGCTTAAAGATAAAACCTATGAAGTTTCTCCTGAAAATATGCCGGAGTATTTGGATAGTGATAAAACTATTCGTGTTATTCATGTCAGTGTTGATTCACTGTATGGTTGGAATGTCTTTTTTGATAATGGCGTTTTTATGAGTTTGCGCGACTTAAAAGAATATCAGGAACGCCACGGAGAAATGCCCTGTCAGGATGGAAAAATTATTTATGGCAGTAAAACCGTGAATTTTGAACGCATTTTAAGAATAGTGGTTTATGAGCGTCCTCACTATTTTTCATATATTGTTAAATAGTGCGTATGTAGTTTGCAGAAGGCATCAAGTTTTGATGCCTTTTTTGCATTTTTTATAGAAATTCCTATATTTGCCGACAGGTTACATGGATATTTATTCTATTGTAAATTTAGTAGAAATCTGTGTTAGAAAAAGCAGTAGATGGAAATCTGTTTTGATAATCGTTTGAAACAGGTACTTTTATAATCATCGGTTTCAGCTTATAAATTAGGCGGAAAAAATACTTCTGAGCGTTTAAGATAAAAGTTCTTATAATGAAGCGCATAAAAAATCCCTCCGAGAGGAGGGATTAAAAAGTCTGTTTTAATAAACTATTTTCTTTTTATCGGGAAAATTTGAACACCGTTTTTAGTTTTTGCAGGCGCTGCTGAATTTCCTGTTGAAGGGGCCGATAAATAGTTTGCAGCTTTAGCTTGCGCTTCTGTCGGTTGAGGCGCTTCTTTAGGCGCTGGAAGATTGGCTTTCAGCGGATATGCAGCTTTAGGCAAACGCAACAGCATATAACCGCTGCCGCCGCCATAAGCCGGTCCGGACAAACCTATTGAATAATATCCGCCGACAAAACCGTAATCTAAATCGATATAATCGACTAAGAACAGTGTTTTTATGGTTGTTGTACCGATAGTTGTCATCTTGCACTGATATCCGTCATCTTCCAAAACAATATTGTCGGTATTTTTTACAAACAGCAAAGTTTTATCAGGTGCGCATTCAGGGGTTTGTCCATTGTAGGTTACATTGTAGTTCAACATTAAGTTTATTGAACGAGAACCTTTGGATATATGGACATCGCTTATTTTAACAAAATCAATATACATATATGCAGGAGTGATACCTACGGTAATCGGCAAAGAAATATAATTGGCGTAGCAATTGCGGCTACCGATATCAGCAGCACAAACCGGAGCCTTTTGGTTGTTGTTGTTTTGGAGAAGCTGTACCAAACTGTTATATATGTATTCTTTTGACATAGACAGTTTTAACGGCGCACATTGTTTTGCACGGCAAACAACTATGTTGCGCGGCATTTGAAGGGGAGCCATTTGTACGTTGCGTTTTACCGCTTCGGGAGCAACGGCGGGAGCCGCGCTTTTATTGAGAGGGTCATTCATAACGTCTTGCAAACTGCGGTTCCAAAAACTGCAGCCGCCGGCTGCGCATAAAACAAAAACCAATAAGGCAGAGGCTTTCAATTTAGACACGATTTTACATCCTTTGCATATTACTCAAAAAACTGACGTTATAATAAGATAAAAATCTGAAACAACCAAGTGTTTTTTTTGCTTATCAGGCAATAATTTAGCGTTTGCATAATTGTTTTAGTTATTTTATATTGCGCAGTGGAGAAAAAATAGATGAAAAAAGGGATAAAAACCGCATTTTTAATTGTTTTAGCCTTGTTGGCGGAACGTTTATATTCCCGCACGGAAGTTATTGCCGCCGAAGCTGAAAATCAAATTAAAGTGGTAGATGGCGATAGTTTGGAAATTAAAGGAAAACGTATCAGACTTGCAGGTATCGACTCGCCGGAGTATCGTCAACACTGTTATGAAAAATCGGGGCAAAAATATGCTTGCGGATTGAAAGCCAGAGATTATATGCAGAAATTGATTTCTGCAGGAAATGTGAAATGCGTGGAAAAAGGAATTGATCGCTACAAACGGAGTTTGAGCGTTTGCTATGCCGGAGAGAAGGATTTGAATCGAGAAATGGTCAGAGCCGGTTGGGCAGTGGCTTACAGAGATGATGACAACGCCTATCGTGCGGCTGAAAAATATGCCAGAAAGCATCATAAAGGGGTTTGGCAGGGAAAGTTTATGCGTCCGGAGCTGTATCGTTTTCTTAATAAATAGTGGGAAAGGTTAATCTTTTATTGAAAATATAGTTGACAGCAAAAAAAAGTTATGTATATTGCAAGCAACGTTTTGTGTTTAAATAATCAAAATAAATTAGGTGAAAAAAATGTACGCAGTAATTAGAACAGGCGGAAAACAATATAAAGTAGCTACTGGTGATGTACTTAAAATTGAAAAAATTGCCGGTGAAGAAGGTGGCAATGTTGTTTTCAGCGAAGTGTTGGCTAAAGACGATGTTATCGGCACTCCATTAGTTGCCGGTGCGTCAGTTAAAGCAACCATTATTAAACAGGCTAAGGCTGATAAAGTTATTGTTTTCAAAAAGAAAAGAAGACAGAACTATCGTCGTAAAAACGGCCACAGACAGAATATCACTATCGTTAAAATTGCAGAAATTGCTTAACGTATAGAAAATTGCAGAGGAGATAAATTATGGCACACAAGAAGTCAGGTGGTAGCAGCGATAACGGACGCGATACCGAAGGCCGCCGTTTGGGCTTGAAAAAGTCTGGTGGTCAAGCTGTTATTGCCGGAAATATCATTATCCGTCAACGCGGTACAAAGTATCATCCGGGTGAAAATGTCGGTCTTGGTAAAGATCACACAATTTTTGCTTTGGTTGAAGGCAAAGTCGCTTTCAGAAAATCTGGTGATAAAACTTTTGTTTCGGTTGTTACCGAATAATTGACACAGGTTGTTAATGGCGGAGGGGGCTTGTTGCCCCCTTTGTTTTTATTGAAAATAAGGTTATTTATAACAAAACATTAGGCAAAGATAAATAATATGAAGTTTCTGGATCAAGCGAAAATTTTTGTTCAGTCGGGCAACGGCGGCG